>NZ_JAKSYF010000040.1:0-152945 GCF_022829745.1 Methylobacterium sp. E-016 | reverse complement strand
AAGCCGGGGGAAGGATGAAGGAGAGCGAGGACAGCGGGAGTAGAGGCCAGCCCCGCGACGGGGCCGACCTTGTTGGGGCGGCTGCTGCCCGAGACCGAGATGCGCTTCGGGCGGGTCAAGGCCTGCCCGAACACGACCATGGCCTTGCCGGCCGAGGCGTTCTGAGGGTGTTCTACCCTCCCCCCCTCTGCGGGGGAGGGTGCGCCTCGCGTCAGCGAGGGTCGGGAGCGGGGAGCGACAGTGCCGGATGCGGCGCTCCCCTCTCCCGAAACGCTGCGCGGGCCACCCTCCCCCGCAGAGGGGGGAGAGAGACGGTTCCGATCCGCTCACGCCGCGCTCGCGGCCGCGTGCGCCGCGTCCCACTCCCGCAGGGCGCGGGCGTCGCGGGGCGTGACGTCGGGATAGTCCGGATCGTTGCCGACCTCCGGCGTGACGCGCCAGGATCGCGCGCATTTCCGGCCCTCGGCGCGCGACGGCACCACGGCGACGCCCTTGACCTCGTCGAGGCGGAACGCGTCGGCCTGTCCCTCCCCGGCCTCGACCCGGATCGCGGAGGTGATGCAGACGTCGGCGAAGTCGACGCCGTCGAGGGCGGCCAGAAGCTCCGGATCGGCGATGGAGACCACGGGGGCCGCCTCCAGGCTCGCGCCGATGCGCTTGGCGGCCCGCTCGATCTCCAGCGCGCCGGTCACGACCCGGCGGACGCGGCGGATCTTCTGCCAGCGCGCGGCCAGCCCGTCGTCGCGCCAGGCCTCGGGCGTCTCCGGCAGGGTCTGCAGGTGGACCGACCCGGTCTCCGACGGGAACCGGTCGAGCCAGGCCTCCTCGGCGGTGAAGGCGAGGACCGGGCTCAGCCAGATCACGACGCGGCGGAAGGCCTCGTCGATCACCTGAAGCGCGGCCCGGCGGGCGACCGACGAGGCCGGGTCGCAGTACAGGGCGTCCTTGCGCACGTCGAAGTAGAACGACGACAGGTCGCCGGTCAGGAAGTTGTTCAGGAGCGCGACCACCCGCTTGGTGTCGAAGGTGCGGTAGGCCTCGCGGATCTCGCCGTCGAGCTCGAGCAGCCGATGCAGCACGAAGCGCTCGAGTTCCGGCATCTCCGCCACCGGCACGTCGTCGCCCGCCACGCGGTGGGCGAGCGAGCCGAGCATCCAGCGCAGGCTGTTGCGCAGCTTCCGGTAGGTCTCGGCGAAGGTCTTGATGATCTCCGGGCCGATGCGCAGGTCGTCGGTGTAGTCCGACGCCGCGACCCACAGGCGCAGGATGTCGGCGCCGGAATCCTTGATGATGCTCTGCGGCGCGACGACGTTGCCCTTCGACTTCGACATCTTCAGCCCCTTGGCGTCGAGGACGAAGCCGTGGGTCAGCACCGTGTCGTAGGGCGCGCGGCCGCGCGTGCCGGCCGATTCGAGCAGCGAGGACTGGAACCAGCCGCGGTGCTGGTCCGATCCCTCCAGGTACATCACCGTGTCCTGCCCGCCGTCGCGCCGGCGCACGACGTTGGCGAGACCCGGGAACGCCTCCGGGTCGTCGAGGACGAAGGCGTGGGTCGAGCCGGAATCGAACCACACGTCGAGGACGTCGGTGACCTTCTCGTACGCCGCCGGGTCGTGGTCGGGAGCGAGGAAGCGGGCACCGTCGGCATCGGTGAACCACGCGTCCGCGCCTTCCGCCGCGAAGGCGGCGACGATGCGGGCGTTCACGCGCGCGTCGCGCAGCACCTCGCCGGTGCCCTTCCTGACGAACACGGTGATCGGCACGCCCCAGGCGCGCTGGCGGGAAACCACCCAGTCCGGCCGGTTGCCGACCATGCCGTTGATCCGGTTCTTGCCCTGCGGCGGCACCCACTGGGTGTCCTCGATCGCCTGCAGGGCCACCTCGCGCAGCGTCCGGTCGCCGAGCGACTCCACCGCCTTGTCCATGGCGATGAACCATTGCGGCGTGTTGCGGAAGATCACCGGCTTCTTCGAGCGCCAGGAATGCGGGTAGCTGTGCTTGAGCCGGCCCGACGCCACCAGCGTCCCCGCTTCCTGGAGCGCGGCCATCACGGCCCTGTTGGCGTCGCCCTTCTCGCCCTTGTCGGTGAGGACGCGCTTGCCCTCGAAACCCGGCGCATCCTTGGTCAGCGCGCCGTCGGCATCGACCGTGTAGGGGATCCGGGTCTCGATGCCGCGCTCGGCGAGCGCGCGGCCGTTGGCCATCCAGACCTCGAAATCCTCGCGGCCGTGGCCCGGCGCGGTGTGGACGAAGCCGGTGCCGGCCTCGTCGGTGACGTGGTCGCCGTCGAGCATCGGCACGGCGAAGTCGTAGCCGCGGCCGGCGAGCGGGTGGGACAGGGTGAGGCCGGCGAGCTCGGCCGGGCTCACGTCGCGCAGGCGCTCGTGGCCTGCGACGCGCGCGGCCTCGAAGACGCCCGCGGCAAGACCGTCCGCCAGCAGGTAGGTCTGGCCGACCTTGGCCCAGTTGTCCTCGGCGGCCTCGGTGACGCGATAGAGGCCGTAGGCGACGCGCTTGGAGTAGGCGACGGCGCGGTTGCCGGGCATGGTCCAGGGCGTCGTGGTCCAGATGACGACGCGGGCGTCGGTTAGGTCGGCGACGGCACCTTCGCGCACCGGGAAGGCGGCGAAGATGGTGTCGCTGACGTGGTCCTCGTACTCGACCTCGGCCTCGGCGAGCGCGGTCTTCTCGACCACCGACCACATCACCGGCTTCGAGCCGCGATAGAGCTGCCCGCTCATCGAGAACTTGATCAGCTCGGCGGCGATCGCCGCTTCCGCCGGATAGGCCATGGTGGCGTAGGGATGGTCCCAGTCGCCGGTGACGCCGAGGCGCTTGAACTCCGCGCGCTGCACGTCGAGCCAGTGGCCGGCGAAGGTCCGGCATTCCTGGCGGAACTCGATGACCGGCACGTCGTCCTTGTTGCGGCCCTTGGCGCGGTACTGCTCCTCGATCTTCCACTCGATCGGCAGGCCGTGGCAGTCCCAGCCCGGCACGTAGTTCGCGTCGAAGCCGAGGCCGCCCATGGAGCGGACGATCACGTCCTTGAGGATCTTGTTCAGCGCCGTGCCGATGTGGATGTTGCCGTTGGCGTAGGGCGGCCCGTCGTGCAGCACGAATTTCGGCCGTCCGGCGGCCTGCGCGCGAAGCTGGCCGTAGAGGTCGGTCGTGCTCCACCGCTCCAGCAGCAGCGGCTCGCGGGTCGGCAGGCCCGCCCGCATCGGAAAATCGGTCTGCGGCAGGTAGAGGGTCTTCGAATAGTCGCGGCCGGCCGGGGCTTCGGCTTGGGTCTCGTCGGTCATGGGGTCGGGCGTCCTGGATACGGGCGGCGCGCGTGCGGGCTCTGCGGAGGTCCGCGCCTGTCACGGCGCTAGGGGCGAAGGAAGCGGTGGCTCCCGTGACGATCCCGGCCTCCGCGCAGCCGCGCGGGCGCGGCGCTCACGCGGCGGCCGGGCCCATAATTCGAAGACGGAGACAGGCGTCGGCGCTGCGCATGGGCGGCGTTCTAGCAGCGGGCGCGAGCGGAGGCCAGCGGATGCGCGCGTGCCGCGAAGCGATGCCGATTCACCACATCGCCACGCCGCATCCCGAGCCGCTGCCACCAAATCGCGGCGCGTTCGTTGCCATCCCACGCGATCCGCCGCGCCGGCCTGCCCGGCGCAGGTCCGAGACGCGACGGACCATCAAGACAGGGTGCACGCCATGAGACATCTCCTGATCGCCGCGACGCTCGCCGTTTCCGCCTTCGCCATCGCCGGCCCCGCGCAGGCGCAGGGCCTCGTCGGCGGCGTGCAGCGCGGCTCGGCCGAGGGCAACCGCGTCGGCGGGCCGGTGGGCGGCGTGGTCGGCGGAGCGGTCGGCGGTGCCGTCGGAACGGTCAACGGCGCGCTCGGGATCGATCCCGGCCGGCGCGCCTACCGCACCGACCTGCGCTCGCGCCGCGCCGTCCGGCATCATCGCCGCCACCGCCGCTGAGACGTCGGGGTCCGGCCCGGACTGAAAGCGTCCGGCCCGGATTGAAAGCCGTTTCCGCCTCGATCCGGAGCCGGATCTAGGAAAATTGCGACCTTTCGCGGTTTCGCCCGTTGACCCGTCACGGACCCGGAGCCAGCCGATCGCGCGGCCGGGACATTCTCGAAACTCGATCAAGGATCCGACACCATGAAGACATTGCTGATCGCCACGACCCTCGTGCTCTCGCCGCTGGCCCTCTCCGCCACGGCGCAGGCCCAGGGCACCGTCCGCGGCGCCGAGCGCGGCGTCGAGGACGGCAACCGCGCGGCCGGCCCGATCGGCGGCGTGGTCGGCGGCGCCGTCGGTGCGGCCACCGGCACCGTGGGCGGCGTCCTCGGCGTCGATCCGGAGGCGGATCGCCGCGATCGCGAGGACCGCCGCGAGGAGCGGATGGAGCGTCGCGAGCGCATGGGCCGCTAAGCCCGACGCAGCGTCGTCTCGGAACGGGCCGGTCACCCTCGGGTGGCCGGCCCTTTTCGTTGCGCCATCGCGTCGTGGGCGAGCAGGTAGAGGCCCGAGCCGACGATGACCGCCGCGCCGAGCACGGTCCAGCGGTTCGGAACGTCGCCGAACAGCAGGTAGCCGAGCGTCAGCGACCAGAGCAGCTGCGTGTACAGGAACGGCGCGAGCACGTTGGCCGGCGCCCGCGCATGCGCGAGAATCAGCAGCCAGTGCCCCATCGTCCCGAACAGGCCGATGCCGACCAGCAGCGCCCACACCGTGAGGGAGGCCGGGCTGGTCCAGATCCACGGCAGCAGCGGCGTCATCAGCCCGAGGCCGGCCAAGCCGGAATAGACCATCGTCGTCGCGGTCGAATCATGCGCAGCGAGCTTGCGCGTCGCGAGGATGTAGAGCGCATAGCAGAGCATGTTGCCGAGGCTGAGCAGGACCGCCGGGTGAACCTGGCCGAGGCCGGGCCGCACGATCACCAGCACGCCGAGGAAGCCGACCGCAATCGCCGCCATGCGCCTGGGCGACGACCATTCGCCGAGCAGCGGGCCGGCGAGCAGCGCGACGGTGAGCGGTGCCGCGAACTGGATCGACAGGGTCTCGGCGAGCTGCAGGTGGCGGAGCGCGAAGAAGTTCAGCGCCGTCGATCCGAACAGCAACAGCGAGCGCACCACCTGCAGGCCGAGGCGGCGGCTGCGCATGACGGCCGGGGTCGTCACCGGGTTGAGGAACACCGAGATCAGCGCCACGCTCACGCCGTAGCGCATGAAGGTGGTGAGCAGCGGGTCGACGCCGGACCGGGCCAGCACCTTCGCCGATGCGTCGAGGCAGGCGAAGAACGCCAGCGTTCCGCACATCAGCGCGATGCCGACGAGGCGCCGCCTGTCCGGCCGCGTCCCGCGTTCGCCGGCGGGGCCGGCCGCCGCCTCGCGCGACGCGCAGACCGCGTCGGCTCGTATCGCCTTGCTGGAGGAAATCGCCTTGGACCTTCGGGCCGCCGAGTTCAGCGGATCCTAGCCGGTCGTCGCGTCGGCGGGCACCCGTCCGTCCGCACCCGCGCCGTGTCGCCGACGCGGGGCCGCCGGCGTCACCTGTCTTGCGCCCGCTGCCGACGCGGGGTCGGCTCGGTTCGATTCTGCTCGCGTGAGAACGGCAGGATCGTCGCGCTCGCGACCTGAGGTTCGGTGGGCTCGGCGGCCGAGCGGTTGCCCTTGGGCTTTCGATCGAGCCACAGGCGGACCCAGACCCGGTTTCTCCGGCTCCAGCCGCGACGGGCGACCCAGGCCGGAATCGATGCCGTATGCTGCATTCGACGTCTTCTCACTCATCATGCGGACGTAGCGCCTGATGAAAGTCCTAGAGTGAGCGTGGGCCTGCCCGCGATGGCTGTGCGTCCCGAATTTTTGTCTCTGCGTCCAGGCTCTCAGAATCATCGACCCACGTGGCAAACGAGAACGGCCCGCATCCGGTGGGATACGGGCCGCGCGTCGATCGTGTTCGCGGGTTTCGTTCGCGGGTCTTGCCGGCGCCCGAGGCGTCGGGGCTAGTTCTCCTCGTCGCCCGGCTCGAAGCTCTGCGGAGCGGTCGATTCGGCGCTGGCGACCGGCGTCGGCGCGCCGATCGTCGAGGGCACGTTCACGCCGTCGCGCTTGTAGATGTCGTCGCGGAACTGCACGAGGCCGTCCGGCGTCGCCCAGGCGGTGATGTAGGTCCAGTAGACCGGCACCGGCGAGGACAGCGTGGCGTCGACGCGCTTGCCGCTCTCGATCGCCTGCTCGACCTGCTCGCGACCCCAGCCGGGCGTGTCCTTCAACAGCCAGGTGATGTACTCGCGCACGTTCTGAACGCGGACGCAGCCTGAGGAGATGAAGCGGAAGTCGTCGCCGAACACGCCCTTGGTGTTCGTGTCGTGCATGAACACGCCGTATGGGTTCGGGATGTTGATGCGCACGATGCCCATCGAGTTGAAGTCGGCGCCCGAATCCTGGCGGTAGCGGTAGCGCGTGCCCTCGTCCGAGTTCCAGTTGACCTGGCTCGGCTGGATCTCGGCCTCGCCGGAGAAGATGCGGATCTTGTTGTCGGTGAGGTAGTTCGGATCCTTCTGCATCTTGGGGATGAGGTCCTTCTTCACGATGGAAGCCGGGACCGTCCAGAAGGGGTTGAAGTTGATCTGCGTCGCCTTGGTGTTCATGATCGGCGACTGGCGGTCGATCTTGCCGACGCCGGCGGCGTGCAGCGTCACGACCTGACCGTTCTCGACCGTCTGAACCAGGGCGGCCGGGATGTTGGTGATGACGAAGCGCTGCCCGAGGTTGCCCGAGTAGGAGCGCAGGCGCACCGCGTTGATCTCGAGCTGGCGCAGGCGGATGTCGGCCGGCACGTTCATGGCCTGCTGCGTCGCCATGCTCATCGTACCGGTCTGGCTCAGGCCGTGGCGGGCCTGGAAGCGCTTCACGCCGGCGGCGACGTAGGAATCGTACACGCCGGAATTGCCGGCCACCGGGTCGATGTCGCCGGTCACGATCAGGCGCTGGCGCACGGCCCCGACCACCGCGCCGCGGGCGCCGATGCGCAGGCGGTCGGCACCGGAGACCGGCTTCCAGCCGCCGCGGGAGACGATCTCCTTGTAGCGCTCGACCATCTGCTCGGTGGCCGCCACCGTCTGCGGCGACAGGATCGGCGTCGACGAGCGCTGGACCTGCATCGCGGCGGGCGAGGCGTAGTCCTGCGCCCACTCGGCCTGGGCATAGCCGGCGCCGGCCTGCTCGCGCGCCGAAGCCGGGGCGACGAGGGCGACGGTTCCGAGGAGCGCCAGTCCCAGGGTCGCGCGGGTGGTAGCCTGAATGAGCATCGTGGTGGCTCTGGTCCATGGATGGGCGAGGTGGAGCGGGCGCTGTGCCGCCGTTTCCCTTGGGCCCAAGGTGTCCGGGTACGGTTAAGACTCCATGGCGACCGGGCTTTATTGTGGCGTGCCGGTGCGTGCCCGCACATCACGGGTGCGTGCGTCCTCCGTGCCACAGCGGAGTCGGCCCAGCCGTGCCAAGGAATCGGAAGACGCGACGCGGTCGCCGGACAGGGTCGGCATGACGCCCGGGAGCCACAGGACGAGACCTCTGCGCGCGATCACCGCCGTGATCGCGCTCTACGCGTTCGTCCTGCAGGGCTTCCTCGGCGGCCTGATGCCGACGCCGATGGCCGGCGACGTCCATGCCCTGTGCCTATCGGGCGCTGCCGCCGCCGGCGATCCCTCGCCGGACACGCCTCACGTCCACGCCGATTGCTGCACCGCCGCCCACCACGTGGCCGACGCGTTGGCGCCTCGCGACACCGCCGCGACGATCATCTGGCCGCAAGGCCGCGTCGCCACCACCGCGTTCTGGCGGGCCGCCGCGAACGGCCCGCGTGCGCCGCCCCGCGCCATCGCCCATCCGCGAGGTCCGCCCGTCGCCTGAACCGATCGCCGCCCGATCCCTTCAGCCAGACGGTAGCTTTGCCATGTCCCGAATCACGCGTGCCGGCCTCTGCGTCGCGCTCGGCTTCGTCCTGCCCGGCCCGGGCGCGTTCGCCCACGCCACCCTCGACCGCAAGGAGGCCAGCCCCAACGCGGCCTATCGCGGCGTCGTGCAGATCAACCACGGCTGCGACGGCCGGCTCACCACGCGGGTCAGGGTCACCATCCCGGAGGGGATGGTCGGCGCCAAGCCGATGCCGAAGCCCGGCTGGCAAGTGACGACGACGCGGGGCGCCTACGCCAAGCCCTACCAGTCCTTCCACGGGATGGTGTCCGAGGGCGTCACGGCGATCACCTGGACCGGCGGCGCCCTGCCGGACGACCAGATCGACGAGTTCACCTTCTTCGCCCGGGTCTCCGACACCTTCGCGCCGGGCGCGACCGCGTACTTTCCGGTCGAGCAGGATTGCGATGGCGGCGGCTACCGCTGGAGCGAGATCCCCGGTCCCGGCCAGACCGCCCGGGACCTGAAGTCGCCGGCGCCGTCGGTGCGGATCGTCGCGGCGGCCCAGCCCGACGCGGCGCCGGCCGCGATCAAGGCCGGCGACCTCACCATCGCCACGCCCTGGCTGCGCGCGACGCCCGCCGGCGCCACCGTCGCCGGCGGCTACGTCAGCATCGCCAACGCCGGCACCGTGCCCGACACCCTGACGGCGGCCGCGATCCCGCTCGCGCGGCGCGGCACGATCCACAGCATGTCGATGGACGGCGGCGTGATGCGCATGGCGCCGGTCGAAGGCGGCCTGACGATCAGGCCCGGCGAGACCGGGACGCTGGCCCCCGGCGGCCTGCACCTGATGTTCGAAGATCTGACCGCGAGCCCGAAGGTCGGCGAGACGGTCGCCGGCACGTTGACCTTCGCGCGCGCCGGCACCGTGCCGGTGACGTTCACGGTCGCGCCGATCGGCGCCCAGGCGCCCGCCGCACCGCCGGCGGGTCACGCCCACCACTGATCCGCGCCGACGCCGCGCGCATCCGCTCGGGATCCGCGTCGGCGTCGCCCTCTCCATCCAGTCCGGACGTGCCTGCCCGCGCCGACGCGCGCCCGGCGGCCGTCGGAAGGTGTCTCGCATGTCCCGTCCCTTCGAAACGGGCGCCCTGGCGCTCGCCGTCCTGCTGTCCGCCGCCCTGCCCTCCCGGGGGCAGGAGCCGTCGGATGCCGTCGTGCTGCCCGAGCTTTCGGTCAGCGGTGCCGCGGCGGGTTCGGTCACCGTCCCGAGCGTCGCCGAGCAGCGCGCGGCTCTGAACGCGACGGTCGGGTCGGTGGCCTTCGTCGACGCGGCGAGCTTCCAGGACCGCTACGCCAACACCCTGCGCGACGTGCTCAAGGACACGCCCGGCGTCGCGGTCCAGGAGCGCTACGGGCAGGAACTTCGTCTGTCGGTGCGCGGGTCGGGCATCGCGCGCGGGTTCCACCTGCGCGGCATCGAGCTTCTGCAGGACGGCATCCCGTTCAACCTCGCCGACGGAAGCGGCGACTTCTACCAGATCGATCCGTTGGCGCTGCGTTCGGTCGAGGTCTACAAGGGCGGAAACGCCCTCACCTTCGGCGCGACGACGCTGGGCGGTGCGATTAACGCCGTGACGCCGACCGCCTACACCGCATTCGCGCCCAACATCGTCCGGATCGACGGCGGCAGCTTCGGCACGATCCGCGAGAACTTCCAGGCCTCGCGGATCTCGGGCCCGGTCGATGTGCTGGTGAACGGCACCATCACCAATGCCGACGGCTTCCGCGACCACGAGACCCAGCGGACGCAGAACTTCAACGCCAACCTCGGCTACCAGCTGGCGCCGGGCGTCGAGACGCGGTTCTACGCCGGCATCTACCTGACCGACCAGAAGCTGCCCGGCACGCTGAGCCTGTCCGACGCGCTGAACAATCCGACGATGGCCAACGCCGCCGCGATCGCCGGAAACCAGTCGCGCAAGGTCGAGACCGAGCGCATCGCCAACCGCACCAGCTTCGTCCTCGACGTGGGAAAGCTCGACGTCGACACCTGGGCGATCCACAAATCGCTCTACCATCCGATCTTCCAGGCGATCGACCAGGACGGCTGGACCTACGGCATCAGCCCGCACTGGGCCGGCACGTTCGACCTCGGCGGCTTCCGCAACGACACGATCCTGGGCCTGCGTGCCTTCGCCGGGCAGAACTCGGCGCTGCAATTCGTCAACGTCCAGGGCCAGCGCGGCGCGCAGACGCTCAACGCCCTGCAGAGCGCCTCGAACCTCGAGGCCTATGGCGAGAACCGGTTCTGGTTCCTGCCGGACGTGGCCCTGATGACCGGCGCCAAGGCGTTCTCGTCCAACCGCACCTACAGCAACAAGGGCGGCCTGGCGGCGAGCCCGAACGTGCAGTTCGCCGACGAGACCTACGAGGGGGTGAACCCGAAGCTCGGCCTGCTGTGGCAGCCGTTGCCCGAGATCCAGGTGTTCGGCGACGTTACGCGCTCGCGCGACGTGCCGGATTTCGGCGACCTCGTGCAGACCAACATCTTGCGCACCACCTTCGTCCCCCTCCAGGCCCAGCGCGCCTGGACCTACGAGGCCGGCTCTCGCGGACGGATCGACCGCCTGACCTGGGACGTGACCCTGTACCGTGCCGACATCCGGGACGAGCTGATCAACTTCAACACCGCGCTCGGCGCGGCGATCAACCTGCCGGCGGCGACCTTCAACGCGCCACGCACCCGGCACCAGGGCGTCGAGGCCGCCTTCGGCCTCGACCTCGCCCGCGACCTGTCGGGCGTCGGCGACCGGCTGAGCCTGTCCCAGATCTGGACGCACAACGACTTCCGCTTCGTCGGCGATCCCGTCTACGGCAACAACCGCATCGCCGGCCTGCCCCAGGACGTGCTGCGCACGGTGGTGAGCTACGTCCACCCGAGCGGCTTCCACATTGCCCCGTCGGTCGACTGGGTGCCTCAGGGCGCGTTCGCCGACCACGCCAACACCTTGAAGGCGCCGGGATACGCCTTGCTCAACGTGCAGGCCGGGATCGACTTCGCGAACGGCGTCTCGCTGTTCGTCGACGCCCGCAACCTGCTCGATGCCCGCTACGTCTCCGACATCACCGTGGTCGCGAACGCCGGTGCCGTGGCCGGCGGCCCGGTGGCGTTCTATCCGGGGGCCGGGCGGTCGGTGTTCGGCGGCGTGCGCGCGGCGTTCTGAGGTTTCTCAACCGTCGAAGAGCACGGCGTGCATCAGCCGGCCCGGAACCAGGGTGAACAGGCCGGTGATCAGGAGGGCGCCGGCGAACAGGCCGATCATTGTCCAACGATGGGCGAAGATGCGCCCGGCGTGCGCATGCTGGACCCCGACGACCAGCATGACCAGGGTGAAGACGGACAGTCCGTGGATCCAGCTCCACGGGTCGAACTCGCGCATGCCGTGGATGCCGAACGAGCTGAGGGCCGCGGCGGCCAGCAGCGCGACCCAGGCGCGCCCGAGCCGTCGATGCCGGCGATCTCCCTTCGGCAGGATGAATTGCGCCGACCCGAGGACGATCGCGAGCAGCGCCGCGAGCGTGTGCGCCTGAACCACGAGACCGGCCGACGCGAGCGGTGCCACGTTCATCACCATCACCCCCGGCCGAAGGCGTGCGTCGGACGACGCCGACGTGACGCGATGATCTGACACGCCTATGTTGGCGATAGCAACATCATGGGAAAATGTGTTGGCAATGTCAACATCTCCGCCTTCAGGCGCTTATCATCACGGCGATCTCCATCGCGCGCTGCTCGCGGCGGCGGCGCGGCTGCTGATGGCGAACGGCGCGGCCGAACTCACCCTGCGCGAGGTCGCACGGGCGGCCGGCGTGTCCCACAATGCGCCCTATCGGCATTTCGCCAGCCGACAGGCGCTGCTGGCCGAGCTCGCGACCGAGGGCTTCGATCGCCTGCGTCGCCGCCTCGACGACGTCGCGCCGCTGACGGAGGAGCGCGTGCGCGCACTCGGCCGCGCCTACCTGAGGTTTGCCGTCGAGGAACGGCCGTATTTCCTGCTGATGTTCGGCGGCGAGAGCGAGAAGTCAGCTTTCCCCGCGCTGGCGGACGCGGCCCTGGCTGCGTACGCGATCCTCGAAGGCGCGGTGGAGGCCGAGGGCGGGCGCGACCCGGGCGAGGCGTTGCGAGCTTGGGCCTTGGTTCACGGCTTGGCCCACCTCGTGGTCGAGCGGCAGATCCCTCCCGAAGCGGCGTTCGCAGCTCTGGGGTGAGCCGAGCGACGAGCGGCGTTAAGGTTACCTTTCGGTTGTCGCGGCGGGACCTCCGTTCGGCGCTAGGATTGCGGCAAGGGTCGCGGACAGGCCGGGAGCGTTCCAAGACGGAACGACGACGGGCCCCGGCAGCGACGCAGGAGGCAGGATGAACGGGTACGACGTCACGTTCCGGGACGAACGGGATTGGGTCGATTTCGGACGGACCTACGTCACGTCCGACGCCTTCCGGACGCTCTTCCACGACGGCATGGCGCTGGTGGAGGAGACCGCGGCGTATCTCGACGGCGAGGGCCGCGACGAGTCGCGCCTGATCTCGCGGGACGCAACCCTGTCCTACGCCTCGGAGAGCATGCGGCTCACCACCCTGCTGATGCAGATCGCGTCCTGGCTGCTGGTGCAGCGCGCGGTGTCCGAGGGCGAGCTCACCGCGAGCCAGGCCTTGCAGGAGAAGAACCGGGTGCGGCTCGCCGCGACCGAGGCGCCGAAGGCCGAGAGCTTCACGCTCCTGCCGGTCCGGCTGCAGAACCTGATCCTGCGCGCCCGCCGGCTGCACGCCCGCATCCTGCACCTCGACGGCCTGATCTCCGACGACCGCCCGACGCCGGCCGCCGTCGAGAGCCCGGTCGCCGTCCAGCAGAACCGCCTGCGCTCGGCATTTCCCGGTCTCCAGGCCTGAGCGGAACGCCCAGAACGCAAGAAGGGCGGCACCGCGGTGCCGCCCTTCTTGCGTTGATCCGGCCCCGGCAGCACGCCGAGGCCGGGATCGAAACCCTTACTTGCGGCCGACGAGGTTGCCGAAGCGCGAGGTGAAGCGCGAAACGCGGCCGCCGCGATCAAGCATCTTCTGCTCGCCGCCGGTCCAGGCCGGGTGGGTCAGCGGATCGATGTCGAGGTTCAGGGTGTCGCCTTCGCTGCCGTAGGTCGAGCGCGTCCGGTACTCGGTGCCGTCGGTCATCACGACCTTGATGAAGTGGTATTCGGGGTGCTCGGTCCCCTTGGCCTTGTCGGCCGCGCTCTTTGCCATGACGTCTCGTCCTCGACGGTGCACGAACTCCGGGAGCGCGGAGGGCGCGGCCCGTAAGATCCGTGGGTTGAAACTCTGTGATCGGACCGTTGCCACGAACCTCACGTTCGTGCGAACCGCTCATGCGAAGCCGACGGCCCGTCTTGGCGGCCCGCGGCCATTGCACACGCGCAATCGGAAGAAGGCGCGCGTATACCGCAGGCTCCGGCCGCTCACAAGCATGCTTGTCGCGCGGACGAGGGACGAAACACCAGAGGCGTGATGGCCCGCAAGAAGAACCCGCCCGCCGAAGGTCGCGACAAGGCCCCGCTGAGCTCGCTGCGGCCGCTGATCCCCTTCGCGGCGGCCTATCGCGGGCGGATCGTCGCCGCCTTCCTGTCGCTGCTGGCGGCCTCGGCCGCGACGCTGACGGTGCCGATCGCCATGCGCCGGGTGATCGATCACGGCTTCTCGCCCGAGGGCGAGAGCATGATCAACGCCTACTTCCTGGCGCTGCTCGGCGTCGTCGCGGTGCTCGCCCTGTCGAGCGCCGCCCGGTACTACACGGTGGTGACGCTGGGCGAGCGCGTGGTGGCCAACCTCCGCAGCGCCGTCTTCCGGCAGCTGACGCTGCTCGATCCCGCCTTCTTCGACAAGACGCAGTCGGGCGAGATCGTCTCGCGGCTCACCGCCGACGCGACCCAGGTCAAGGCGGTGTTCGGCGTCTCGATCTCGATCCTGCTGCGCAACCTGTTCCTGTTCGTCGGCGCCGTCGCGATGATGGTGATCACCAGCCCGAGGCTGTCGGTGCTGGTGCTGGTCGCGATCCCGCTGATCGTGTTCCCGCTGATCGTCTCCGGCCGCGGCGTCCGACGCCGCTCGCGCGCGGCGCAGGACCGCCTCGCCGACGCCTCCGCTTACGCGGCGGAAGCGGTCGGCGCGGTCCGCACGATGCAGGCCTTCGGCATGGGCCGGGCCACCGCCGACCGCTTCGCGCAGGCCTCCGAGAACGCCTATTTGGCCGCCGGCGAATCGATCCGCGCCCGCGCGCTGCTTACCGGCGTGGCGATCTTCCTGATCTCGGCCTCCGTCGTCGGGGTGATGTGGTACGGCGCGCAAGGGGTGCTCGCCCACACCATGAGCGCCGGGCAGCTGTCGCAGTTCGTGCTCTACGCCGTCTTCGGCGCCAGCGCGCTCGGGCAGCTCTCGGAGGTCTACGGCGAGCTCGCCCAGGCCGCGGGCGCGGCCGAGCGCCTCGGCGAGATCCTAGCCGCCGTGCCCGCGATCAAGCCGCCGGCCGATCCGGTGCCGATGCCGGTGCCGGCCCGCGGCGCCGTCGCGTTCGAGGCGGTGCGCTTCGCCTACCCGACCCGGGACATGACGGCCGCCCTCGACGGCATCGCCTTCACCGCGGCGCCCGGCGAGCGCATCGCCATCGTCGGCCCCTCGGGCGCCGGCAAGAGCACGGTGCTGCAGCTGCTGCTGCGCTTCTACGATCCGCAATCGGGCCGGGTACTCGTCGACGGGGTCGACGTCGCGCGCGTCGACCCGGAGGCCCTGCGCGCCCGCATGTCGCTGGTGCCGCAGGACCCGACCGTGTTCTCGGGCTCGGTCGCCGAGAACATCCGCTACGGCCGGCCGCAGGCGAGCGACGCGGAGGTGCAGCGCGCGGCCGAGCTGGCCCATGCCGACGGCTTCATCCGCGCCCTGCCCCAGGGCTACGCCACGCCGGTGGGCGAGCGCGGCGTCACCCTGTCCGGCGGCCAGCGCCAGCGCGTCGCCATCGCCCGCGCGATCCTGAAGGACGCGCCGATCCTGCTCCTCGACGAGGCGACCTCGGCGCTCGATGCCGAGAGCGAGCGCGCAGTGCAGTCGGCGCTCGACGGGCTGATGCGCGGGCGCACGACCCTGGTCATCGCCCATCGCCTCGCCACCATCCGCGCCGCCGACCGCATCCTCGTCCTCGACGACGGCCGCATCGTCGAGGACGGCACCCACGAGAGCCTGCTGGCACAGGGCGCGCTCTACGCGCAGCTCGCCGCCCTGCAGTTCACCGATGCCCTCGACGAGACCGCGCGGGGCAAGGAGCCGCGCCTGCGCGGGGTGAGCGTCTCCGCCGCGGAGTAGCGTCGCGATCGCGCAATCGGAGGTTGCCGGTTCAACCCGGCAGCGCGACGCAGTAGACCCGTAGCATGAGTCGTCTCGACCTTGCCCGCTTCCCCCGTCTCGCGCTCCTCGAGCGTCCGACGCCGATCCAGCCGCTCGACCGGCTCTCGGCGGCCCTGGGCCCGGCGCTAAACGGGGTCCGCCTGTTCGTGAAGCGCGACGACCTGGCGCCGATCGGCGGGGGCGGCAACAAGCTCAGGAAGCTCGAGTTCCTGCTCGGGGCGGCCCGCGCCGAGAACGCCGATACCGTGATCACGGTCGGCGCGCTGCAATCGAACCATGCGCGCCTCACCGCCGCTGCCGCCGCGCGCGAGAACTTCGCTTGCGAACTCTTCCTGACCCGGAGCGTGCCGCGCACCGACCCGGACTACGTCGGCAACGGCAACCGCTTCCTCGACGACCTGTTCGGCGCCCGCGTCCACGAATTGCCGGCCGACGCCGACTCGCTCGCCGCCGCCGAGGTCCGCGCGAACGCGCTGCGGGCCGAGGGGCGGCGGGTCTACGTGTTCCCGTCCGGCGGTTCGAGCCCGGTTGGCAGCCTCGGCTACGCCGCCTGCGCCGAGGAGATCGCCGGGCAGGCCGAGGCGATGGGCGTGACCTTCGCCCACATCCTCACCGCCAACGGCAGCGCCGGCACCCATGCCGGCCTCGCCGCCGGGCTATTCGCGATCGGTCGCGATCCGAGGCTCGCGAAGTCCTACGCGGTGCTCGCGGCGCAAGACCACGCCGAGGCCGAGACGCTGGCCAAGGCCAATGCGACCCTGGGGCTGCTGAAGCCCGACGCGGCGCTGTCCGCTTCCGACATCGTGATCGACGGAAATCATCGCGGCCCGGGCTACGGCATCCCGACCGATGCGATGCGCGAGGCCGTGCGCCTGATGGCCCGCAGCGAAGGCGTGCTGCTCGATCCGGTCTACAGCGGCAAGGCCTTCGCCGGCCTGCTGCACGACGTCCGCGCCGGCCGCTACCGGCCGGGCGAGGCGGTGCTGTTCCTGATGACCGGCGGGGTGCCGGGGCTGTTCGCGTATCGAAGCGCGTTCGCCGAAGCGTAAGCCCCTGGAGCATTTCCCTGATCCCCAGGTCACGGAAAATGCTCTATCGTGTCGTGGGATCGCATTGTCTTCCCGCGAGCCGGGATCAACCTCGCTCGACAATGCTCTAGCGCTCGGTCAGCTTCAGCTCGATCCGGCGGTTCTTCGCGTAGGCCTCGTCGGTGGTGCCGGCGTCGAGCGGCTGGAACTCTCCGAACGCGCCGGCGAGCAGCCGCTGCGGCGGCAGGCCCTTGCTCGCGAGGTACTGCACGACGGCGATGGCGCGCGCCGCAGAGAGCGACCAGTTCGACGGGAACTGCGCGCTGGCGATCGGGCGCGAATCGGTATGGCCGTCGACCCGCAGCACCCAGGGCAGGTCCGCCGGGATCTGCTTGGCGAGGTCGAGGATCGCCCCCGCGATCCGGTCGAGCTCCGGGCCGGCCTCGGCCTTCAGCGAGGCGGAGCCTGCCGGGAACAGCACCTCGGATTGCAGCACGAAGCGGTCGCCGACGACGCGGATGTCGGTGCGATTGCCGAGGATCTGCCGCAGGCGGCCGAAGAAGTCGGAGCGGTATCGGGCAAGCTCCTGCACCTTCTGCGCAAGTGCGACGTTGAGGCGGCTGCCGAGGTCGGCGATGCGGGCCTGGCTCTCGCGGTCGCGGCTCTCGGAAGCCGCGAGCGCATCCTCGAGCGCCGCGAGCTGGCGCTGCATCGCGCCGATCTGGTCGTTGAGCATGTCGATCTGCGACTGCGCCCGGCCGGCCGCGCCGCGCTCGGCCTGGAGCTGCCTGTCGAGGTCGCTTGCCTGGCCCTTGCTCGAGGCCGTCGCCGCGGCCTCGGCGCGGGCCCGGTCGCGCTCGGCCTCGGTCGCGAGCAGGGTGTTGCGGAGCGCCTGCGCCGTCTCCTCCTGCCCGCGCCGGTTCGAGCGCTCGAGCGCCAGCAGGTCGGTGAGGTCGACGATCTGGCGGTTGAGCTTGGCCAGCACCGTGTCGCGCCCGGTCAGCTCCTGCGACAGGAAGAACTGGCCGACGACGAAGATCGTCAGCAGGAACACCACCGACAGGAGCAGCGTCGCCAGCGCGTCGACGTAGCCCGGCCAGACGTTGACGCCGCGGTCGCGGCGGACGAGGCGGGAGGCCATCAGACCCGCTCGCGGCCGAGCCGGTCGAGCACCTGCTTCATCTCGCGCTCGCGGCCGGCTTGGGCCTCGACCCAGTCGCGGATCATCTGCTGCTCGGCGCGCATGTGCTGGACGAGCCCCTGGATGCCCTCGGCGAGGTTGGTCATCGCCAGCGTCGCCGCCCGCCCGTTGGCGCCTTCCGACACGACGGTGGTCAGGCGGTCGACGGCTTCCTGCAGCGCCTCGACCGCGACCGGCTCCTGCCGCGCCTGAACCGGCGCGGGCGCGGCCGCCTCCTCGCCCGAGACCAGCCAGTCCTCCAGCTCGTTGTGGAAGCGGGCATGGGCCTGGCTCGCCTGCAGGTCGAGGAAGCCGGTGATGAGCGAGCTCGCCAAGCCGAACAGCGACGCCGAGAACGCCAGGCCGATGCCGCCGAGCGGCACGGCCAGCCCGTTCTTCAGCTCGTCGAACATCACGCTGGCCTCGCCGCCGCCACGCATCGACTTGATCACCGAGCCGACCGCCGAGAGCGTGTCGATGAGGCCCCAGAACGTGCCGAGCAGGCCGAGCAGGATCAGGATGCCGGCGATGTAGCGCAGGGTGTCGCGGCCCTCGTCGAGGCGCGCGGCGACGGTGTCGAGGAAGGCCCGCACCCCCGGCAGCGTCGTGCCGTCGCGCCGGGCCTGGATCGCCGGCACCAGCGGGACGACGAGGCGCGGCGGGCGCTTGGCCGCCTCCCCCGAGGCGACCGCGTTGACGTAGGACGCCTCGCGGTAGAGCCGGATCACCTGCCCGAAGGCCAGCAGCACCGCGATGAGGAGCACGCCGAGGATCAGGCCGTTGAGCCCCGGATTGGCCTGGAAGGCGGGCGTGATCTGGCGAAACAGGATGAAGGCGAGGAACCCGACCAGGATCAGGAAGACCAGCATCCGGACGAGGTAGATGCCCGGCTTCGCGATCGGTCTCCTAGCCGCCGGAATCTTGCCTGCCGGACTCTTGCCGATCGGCCTGTCCGCACTCGGCTGTGCGGGAAACGCGGTGTCGGAACGGGCGGCCATCGGTCGCGACTCTTCGGAAGGTGGCGCGAGGTCGTCTTCCGAAGATGATCGGCGGCCTCGATCGAGCAGGCCGGCACTGTGGCGTCAGCCTCCGATGCGATCAAGCCGCACCGCGCGCGTTCACATCGTTCAGTGCGGACTAATCCCAATCCCGCGGCCAGGTCTCCTCGAGATGAGGCCCGAGGCGAACCGCCGAGACCGCGACGGCGAGGCCGTCCGCATTGGTCTCGACGGCGATGCCGCACAGGGTGCCCTCCCCTTGCGCCGCTTCGAGGCGGGCGCCCGGCGTCTTCTGCAGGAAACGCCGCAGCGGCTCCTCCTTCTGCATGCCGAGCACCGAGTCGTAATCGCCGCACATCCCGGCATCCGTCAGGTAGGCCGTGCCGCCGGGCAGGATGCGGTGATCGCCGGTCGGGACGTGGGTGTGGGTGCCGACGACGAGGCTGGCGCGGCCGTCGAGGAACACGCCGAAGGCCTGCTTCTCGCTGGTCGCCTCGGCATGGACGTCGACGACGACCGCATCGGCGGCCTCGCCCAGCGGGCAGGCGGACAGCTCGCGCTCGACCGCGGCGAAGGGGTCGTCCAGCGCGTCGATGAACAGCCGACCCATCACGTTGACGACCAGGACGCGGGCGCCGGCCCGGGTCTCGACGATGGTGGCGCCCCGGCCCGGCGTGCCGGGCGGGTAGTTCGCCGGCCGGACCAGCTTCGGCTGGCGGGCGATGAAGACCAGCGCCTCGCGCTGATCGAAGGAGTGGTTGCCGAGCGTCACCGCGTCGGCGCCGGCTCCGAGGATCTCGTCGCAGATCGACTCGGTGATGCCGAACCCGCCGGCCGCGTTCTCGCCGTTCACGACCACGCAATCGAGCCGCCAGCGCTCGCGCAAGGCGGGAAGCCGGTCGGTGACGGCCTTTCGGCCGGGACGCCCGACCACGTCGCCGAGAAAGAGAAGCCGCATCGTCAGAGGTCTTTGGTGAGGGGAACGAACCCGGCCTCGGTCACGAGGTGGTCGAGGGGGCGATCGTGCGGCTCGGCCGGGACCCGCTGGATCTCCTGGACCGAGAAGGCGATGCCGATGGTCAGCACCGGGCCGCTGCGCGACAGTCGGCTGATCGCCTGGTCGTAGTAGCCGCGGCCGTAGCCGATGCGCTGGCCGCGCCGGTCGAAGGCGGCGAGCGGCACGATCAGGGCGGTCGGGTCGAGGGCCGGCAGGTCGTCGCGCGGCTCGCTGAGGCCGAAGCGGCCGGCGACCAGCGTCTCGCCCGCGCGCCACTCGCGGAACACCAGGCCGTCCGGCGTGACCTTCGGCAGCGCGACGCGCTGGCCGCGGGCGAACAGGCGCTCGATCAGCGGGCGCGGGTCGGCCTCGCTGCGGATCGGCCAGAAGGCGCCGACGAGGGCGGCCTCGGCGAGGCCCGCGACCGTGAGGGCATGCTCGGCGATCGCCAGCGATCCGGCGCGCCGGATCTCCGGGTCGAGGGCGTCGCGCCGTGCGAGCGCGTCGCTTCGCAGGGCGGCCTTGTCGGAGGAGGTCGAGTGCGGAGCCACGTGAGCCGTTGGAGGATCGATCCCGGGAAACCTACAGTGTAGGTGGGCGCCGTGTTGGCCAAGTCCAGGGACGAGGCCAGGGACAGCTCCCGGGGGAGTCGATAAGGCCCCGGGGAAAGTGCTCCTGACGGACTCTGCAGCCCCGCCCGACACATGTAGCGGTGCGCCCCCGTCCGCGCCAGGGGGCGCGAGCGCCGAGCGTCGCGAAATCAGCGGCCGAGCAGGGTGCGCAGGCGGGGCGAGCGCGCCGACCCGTCGATGCATTCGAGCGTCGCCGACCGGTTGAGGGTGTGGAGGCGGGTGCCGGGCCAGGACGGCCCGGCGGTCAGCCTCGTCTCGACGGTCTGCGCGTAGCCCTCCGCGTCGAGGCGGTCGATCCGGGCGAGCGCCAGCGCCCGGCCGTAGCCCTCGGTGCAATCCTGGATCGGGCGGATCAGGGCTCCGTCGCGCGCGACGATGCGTCCGGCCGGCCGCGCCGAGGCGACGTCGACCAGCACCGGGTTGTGGGCATGCGGCGTCCAGGGCCCGCGAAAATCCGGTGCCGACCAGAGATGGAGCGCATCCGAGTACGAGCCGCTGCCGAGCGCCGCGCCGAGCGGCGCATCACGGACGGTCGCGAACATCCACCACAGGCCGCCATGCTCGACCAGGGTCGCGTCGCTGGCGACGACGTCGGAGACCAGCGTCGCCTCCTTCACCCAGCCGCCCGGAAAGGCGGTGGCGCGGTAGAGGTCGATCGTGCCGGCGCTGCCGGTCTCGGGCACCATCCAGGCCTCGCCCGCGCGCTCGAACACGAACGGATAGGAGAGGTGATGGGCCTCCTCCAGTACCGGAACCGGCACGCCGATCGGGCCGTCGGCCGAGAACCGTACCGCCGAGACGATGCCCTTGGCCGTCGCGTGGACGAAATCCTCGACGAACAGCCAGGTCTCGCCGCGATGATCGAGGGGGAACGGGTCGGCGTAGAAGCGCCGGCCGTCGTCGGGCAGGGTGGTCCAGCCGGTGTCGGGGTGCCGGCGAAGGTCGATCACGTCCGGCCCGTCGAGCCGGCGCCAGCCGACCCGCCAGTGCGGGGCATGGTAGCACAAGTGGTAGAGCCGCTGCGCGACGGCGTGGGCGAGGATGCGCCCGGTGCGTGACAGGATCTGGGGGGCCGTGAGCTCGGCCGGTGGTGCCGCGATCCCGGGGCGTCCCGTCGCGGGGCCGCCCTCGTGGCGCCCGGCGAGCGCTGCCGCCAGCAGGGACACCGTGCGGATCAGCGCGTCGTCGAAGGAGGTCAGCATCACCCCGCGGCGTTCGGTGCCCGCGCGACCCGATGCGACGAGCCGGCTCCCGTCGGCGAGCGCCATCATCGGGGCCCGCCCGGCCAGGAGGCTCGCGAGCAGGCCGGCCTCGCCCGGCCGGCCGTCGTAGGACAACCGCCAGATCGAGCCGGCCTCCGCGGCGGCGACGTCGCCGCAGAGGTCGACGATCAGATCCGGCCGTGCATGCCCGGTCGGCCGCCACGCGGACAGGTCGCGATCCTGCGCCGGCGACGAGGCGCCCGATCGCGGCAGGCGGTGGATCAGCGTCTCGAGCGAGAACAGCAGGTCGGCGTTGGCCGGCCACGCGTCCGGCCCGGGGCGCGCATCGATCTCGATCGCGTCGACGCCCGGCAGGACGGCGATCCGACGGAGCAGGTGCACGTGCCAAAGGCGCGGCCTCCGACCGTCGAGACGCAACCTGAGACGCATGCCGCCGACCGATCCCTCTCGAACGTCCCGGCGAACGCCGCGTCCCCGCCCGTCGCATTCGGCGCCAGGAACCGGGATACCCGGTGCAATCCGTCGTTGCGATCTATCACCAATTTCGTGACCGAGAAGATAACCTTGAAGACAGAGGCCGCCGACCGATCGACATTAACCCTTACCCGAAGAAGCGATGTCCGAACCCGGGGTGCTACGCAGTCTTGAGGGATTTTCATTCAGTTGCGCGCACCTTGCAGTATCCGGTCAGGCGTCTGTAAAACTGACCCAATTTGACACGACGGTGGCCCACGGTGGCACAGCTGAACAGAAACCTTGCCGTTTCGGCCTGGATCGAGCCGGTCGCGCCCGAGCGCGTGGTCACATCCAAGCCCGAGACCACGGCCGAGCTCGGCGACCTGTGGCGCATCCTGTTCCGGCGCTGGAAGCTGATCCTCGGCACGGCGAGCGTGCTGGGCTTGGCGGCCCTGGCCTACGCCGTCCTCACGCCGTCCCTCTACACGGCGACCGCGCAACTCCTGATCGATCCGCGCGACCGCGTCGTCGTGAACAACGACGTCAATCCCGGAGCGCTGTCGCCCGACGGCGGCGTGACGCAGGTCGAGAGCCAGGTCCGCGTGATCGAATCGGACACCGTGCTGTCGCGCGCCATCGCCGAGACCGGGCTGGACAAGGATCCCGAGTTCGGTGCGGCGAGCACCGGCATCGTCGGGCGCGCCGTGCGCTCACTCCGCGAGATGATCGCCGGGCCGCAGCCGGACAAGGTCGTCGACGCACGCGGGCAGTCCCTCGACCGGCTTCGGCGCAAGCTCGCGGTGAAGCGTGCCGACAAGGTCTTCGTCGTCGACGTGATCGTCACCACCACCGATCCGGACAAGTCGGCGCGGATCGTCAACGCCATCGCCAAATCCTACCTGTCCGACCAGACCGAGGCCCGGGCCGAGGGCGCCATGCGCGCATCGGGCGAGCTGCGCGCCCGCCTCGACGACCTGCGCAACGCCGTGAACCAGGCCGACCTGCGGCTGGAGGACTACAAGGCGAAGAACGGCCTGATCGCGTCCAGCGGGCGCCTCGTCGGCGAGCAGCAGCTCACCGACAGCAACGCCCGCGTGGTGGCGGCCCGAACCCGCACGGCCGAGGCGCGCGCCCGCCTCCAGGGCGTCAAGGACGCGCGCGGCCGGCCCTTCGCCGCCGGCGCGACGCCCGAGGCGATCCAATCCTCGGTGATCGACCGCCTGCGCGGCCAGTACGCCGAGCTGGCGAGCAAGGAGGCGGACCTGCGCACCAATCTCGGCGAGCGGCACCCGTACATCGCCGCGACGCGGGCGCAGATGCAAGACGTGAAGCAGCTGATCGACGGCGAGCTCGGCCGCATCGCCCAGGCCGCGGAGTCTGAATATCAGCGGGCGCAGGCCAACGAGCGCACGCTCACCGCCGACCTCGAGAAGCTCCAGAAGCAATCCGCGGTCAGCGCCCAGTCGAGCATCCGCCTGCGCGAGCTGGAGCGCGACGTCGACGCGAGCCGCACCGTCTACAACAACTTCCTCGTGCGCTCACGCGAGCTGAAGGAGCAGACCGGGATCGACAGCACGAACGCCCGCGTCATCACCTGGGCGCGCCCGCCGGCGGACGCCTCTTGGCCGCCGCGGCTGTTCCTGGTGCTTGCGGCCTCGCTCGCCGGCCTCGGCCTCGGCACCGGCTTCGCCCTGGTTCGGGAATATGCCGAGCCGACGGTGCTGTCGCAGCGCCAGCTCGAGCGCCTGTCGAACGCGCCGGTCGTCGCGACCCTGCCGCGCCTGCGCCGCCGGAGCGACGGCGCCAGCGCGTCGGCGGCGGGCTTCACCCTCGACCACCTTCACGAATCGACCGATGGCGGCCGCTCGATCAGCATCCTCGTCACCTCCGGCGAGGCGGACGACGCCGACCGCAAGGCGGTGATCGACCTGCTCGCCTCCGTCGCGGTGGCGCGCGGCGAGCGGGTGCTGATCGTCGACGCCGACATGCGGATCGACGATTCGAGCGTCGGCGGCCTCCTCGACGTGCTCCGCGGCGAGCAGAGCCTGAACGCCGTCACCCGCCTCGACCCCGCGACGGGCGCGCGTCGGATGGGCATGGGCGACGCGCAGAAGCCGGTGCGCCACGCGTTCCTGCGCACCAACGTCGAGCGCTTCCTCGCCGGGGTGAAGGGGCGCTACGAGCTGGTCATCCTCGACGGCGGCGTCTTGTCCGAGAACCTGCGGATCGGGCCGGTCGCGGCGGCCGCCGACCGCCTGCTGCTGATCGTGCGCAACGGCGCCACCCGCCAGCGCGACCTCCTCAGCCTCGTCGGCACCTCGGAGGCCCTGGGCCGGCCGGTCTCCGGCTCGCTGCTGCTCGACGCGCGCGCGGCGAGCTGAGGAACCGATCGTGACGCAGGCGTACCGCCCGACGACGCCGGCGCACGCGGCCCGGCGGCAGCCGCAGGCGTTTCCGCTGCCCTCCCTCGCGCGCTTCGAGTCCTGGGCCCTGGTCGTGCTCGCTCTGATCACCTGCGGCCTGTCGGGCGGCATGCTCTGGGCCGTGGGCATCAACTACGACGGCATCACCGGCTCGGCGGCGCAGAAGGTCCATCCAGCGACCTACCTCGCGGTGTTCCTGTTCGGCTGGACGATGCTGCGGGCCGGCAACCCGGTGATCCCGATGGCGGCGGCGGCCGAGCGGCGTCCCGCGAGCGTGCTGCTCTGCCTCGTCGGCTTCGGGCTGCTTGCCTTCATCGCCTCGCGGAACGGGACCGGGCTCGCCGGCTCGCTCGACACCTACGTGCTCACCGGCCTCGTCGTGATCCTGATGGCCGACCGGGACGCGATCACCATGCGGCACGTGGAGATCGTGGTGCACGCGGTCATGGTCGCCAACGCCGCGCTCGGCCTCGTCGAGTTCGTGAGCGGCCAGCGCTTCTTTCCGTTCCGCATGGACGGGCAGGCCTTCGACACCGACACGCGCTCCGCGGCGCTGCAGGGCCATCCGCTGGCCAACGCGACGTTGACCGCCTGCTACATCCTCGCCCTGTTCAACGGCGGCGGCCAGCTCCGTCCGATCACCCGCGCCGGCTTCATCACCCTGCAGCTGGTGGCGCTGATCACCTTCGGCGGACGCTCGGCGACGGTGGTGACGCTGTGCTTCGGCAGCGTCTTCGCGGTGGTCGCCCTTAACCGGGCGCTCCGCACCGGGCGCGTGCCGCTGCTCGGGGCGGCGATCGCCGTGCTGATGCTGACGATGGTGCCGATCGTCGTCGGCGGGCTCGCCGTCGGCGGCTTCTTCGACGCGCTGCTCGAGCGCTTCGTCTCGGACGGCGGCAGCGCCAATGCCCGCGTCGAGATGCTGGCGATCTTCGATGCGATCCCGTTCCGCGATCTCCTGGTCGGGCCCGATCCGTCGATCGTCGACACCCTGCGTCGGATGTACGGCCTCGAATGGGGCATCGAGAACCCGATCGTGCGCAGCCTGCTCTACAACGGCGTCGCGATGACAGTTCTGCTGATCGTCGCGATCGCGCTGTTCCTCTACGAGGTGGCGCGGCAGTGCCGGCACGGCGTGTTCCTGCCGATCCTCGCCTTCGTCGTGCTGATCAACACCTTCGAGAGCATCGGCGGGAAGACGACCCTCCTCGCCAAGTTCGCGCTGATGCTGCTGGTGCTGTACCCGCGCCGCCCGCTCAGCGCCTCGCCGTCCCCGGCATCGTCAGGCCCAGCGCGGCGATGATCGCGGGATCGATGCGGTGGGCGTCGTCCATCAGGCCGAGCCCGTCGAACAGGTTCCAGAACGCCCAGGCGAAGCCCGCGGCCTCCGCCGCCTCGCGGACGTCGCGGATGTAGCGGGCGCGATCGGGGGCGCGCGACGCGACGTAGCGCGCATCGCTCCTCAGGGCGCCGAACTCCCCCATCAGGATCCGTCGCGGCGCGACGCCGTAGAGGTCGGCCCAGGTTCGGATGTCGGCGAAATTGCGATCGAGGTAGCCGCGGTCCGGGGCGGCAGCGAAGTACTCCTTCATCTTCGTCTCGGTGACGGCGTAGGCCGCCGCCTTGTCCGCGTCGGAGGTCGCGGTGTCGGCGCGCATGCGGGCGCGGACCGCCGCCAGCGTCGCGTCGAGCGTGCCCGCGCGCGCCGGCCACGGCACGTCGTTGAGCGCCCGATAGATCGGCTCGTCCTTCATCCAGGGCGCGCCCTGGTGCGAGAACAGGTAGGGCTCGTAGAAGTGGAAGGTGAAGAGCACCGGAGCGAGGGCGGCGAAGGAGGCGGGGTCGAGGGCGGTGAGGCCCGAGCCCATGCCGCCGCAGGCGCCGGTCGCGACCAGCGTCATGGCGGGCGCCGCCTTCCGCGCCGCGCCGAGGAGCGCCGCCTGCACCCGGTTCCAGGCCACCGCCCCGCAGGCCTGCGGCGGCTCGTTGACCGGTTCCAGGGCGATGCGGCCGGGCGCCCGCCCGCCGAAGCGCCGGGCGAGCTCGACGACGACGTCGCGGTAGGCGGGAAGCAGCGGCGCCGTCGCCGTCCCGTAGAACCGATCGGGGTTGTAGTAATGGGTCGCGGCGTTGGCCTGGACGTTCAGCACCAACGACAGCCGGCTCGCGAGGATCAGGTCGACCGCCTCGGACAGCATCGCGAACAGCCGCTCCCGCTGCGCGCCGGCGAAGGCGGCGAACGGGCCGGGATCGATCGGCAGGCGCACGAAATCGAACCCGGCCTCCGCCAGGTGCCGCAGGTCGCCGGCATTCGGCACCGGGCGGTCGGGCTGGAACGGCGGCCAGGCGTAGTCGGTGCGCGGCGCGGGATATTCCCGGGTCAGCGAGAACCACGGCCACAGGCTGATGCCACGGCGCAGCACCACCGGCTCGGGCGTCGCGGCTGCGACCGGCCCGGCGAGCGTCATGGCGAGCGCGCCGCCGATCACCGTACGGCGGTCCGTCGCCATCGTCAGGCGACCGGATCCGCCGCGGCGCCGGCCGTCCGGCGGAGCGGCAGGCCGCCCGCACCCGGGCGCATCGCCGGCACATCGTCCGTGATCGGCTCGGACATCGGCGGATATCCGCCGAGCCGGCGCGCCT
The DNA here is from genome assembly GCF_022829745.1 of Methylobacterium sp. E-016. Taxonomy (NCBI): domain Bacteria; kingdom Pseudomonadati; phylum Pseudomonadota; class Alphaproteobacteria; order Hyphomicrobiales; family Methylobacteriaceae; genus Methylobacterium; species Methylobacterium sp. E-016. The sequence continues at coordinate 125,996 of NZ_JAKSYF010000040.1, read as the reverse complement.
CGCGCTCGTAGGCGGCCAGGATGTCGTTCCACGAAAAGGCGGCGGACCTCCGCCGGGCCGCTGCACGGGCGGCCGCGACGGCCGCGTCGTCGCCGAGAACGGTCTCGATCGCCCGCTCGCATCCGTCCACGTCGGAGAAGTAGAACTGGCCGTCGCCCGCAGTGCCGCGATTGAAGGCGTTGTCGTGCGCGATCACCGCATTGCCGGCCCACAGGGCCTCGACCAGCGAAGGGTTGGTGCCGCCGACCGTGTGCCCGTGCAGGTAGGCGCGGGCATGGTGGCGCAGCGCCTGGACCGTCTCGGCCTCGTAGATCGCGCCTGGGAACACCACGCCCTCCCCTGCCGCTCGCCGCAACGCCCGGTGGTAGGCGTTGCTCGGGTCGAACGTGCCGAGCACCACCAGCTTGGCAGAGCGCGGCTTCCTTGAGAACGCCTCGACGAAGGCCAGCACGTTGTTGTCGGGCTCGATCCGCGCGATCGAGACTAGGAATCGATCGGGTTCGAGCCCGAGCGTCCGGATCGGCGCTTCCTTCGGCGCGCGGATCGGGTCGCCGCCGTAGGGGATCGTCGCGATCGCCCGGTGCGGACGGCGGGTCGCGAGATGGTCGGCGATCGTCGGGTGGTCGGCGATCAGCCGGTGCGAGCTCCAGGCCGCGATCCACTCGCTCACCCAGAAGAACGCCCGCACCGCCAAGGACCATTTCGGGCGCCGCCACTCGATGCCGTCCATGTTGGTCAGGATCTTGGCGCCGCGCAGCCTGAGATACGGCAGGAAGATCGCCCCGTTGTAGCCGAGCACGAGGCAGACGCCGCCGCGCGTCACCGCGTCGTGCGCGCAGAACGCGTCGAAGGCCAACGTCGCCGCCGGGCCGGTCGCGGCGACCTCCACGGTGATCAGCTCGATCCCCCGCCACATCGTGGTGGAGACGCGCCGCCCGACCCGCTCGACATCCCGCTCGCAGTAGACGCCGACGCGCCAGCCGCGCGCGGCGAGATGCAGCGCGAGCCGTTCCGCGAACGTCTCGAACCCGCCATGCGACGCAGGGATGCCGCGCGTCCCAAGAATTAGGAGCGCCGGCGCAAGTTCCCGCATACGCGAACCCCTTCCGATTTCAGTCAACTTCCGGTATGCGAGAAGACTTACTAACGAAGCGTCTCCGGAATACAACCATTAGTTGTTGTGTCAGTGGTTAATTCAACTTATGCGTGCTGATCCAATACTTCGGACCGGGTATTCTTTCACGGACGGGAATGTTCGGGCGCCGGGCGGGTTCCTCGCCGCGCGGGACGGACGCGCCGTCCGCCGCATCACCTGCGTGCATCAGGGCTACGAGCTCTACGGATCGGATCGCAGCTTCTGCGAGACGGTGCGGACGATCCGTGAGGCCTATCCGCAGGCCTGGATCGACGTGGTGCTGCCCAAGGCCGGCCCGATCGTCGCGATGCTGGAGGACGCCGCGTCGCGGATCGTGATCGAGCCGATCTGGGTGCTGCGCCGGCGCAACCTGCTGCGGCTGGCGACGCTCGGCATGGCGGCCCTGCCCTTCGCCGTCGCCCGCGCGCTCCGGCGCATCCGGGCCAGCGATCTCGTCTACGTGAACACCACCGTCGTGGCGGACTACCTGCTGGCCGCGCGGCTCCTGCCCGGCCGAACCGTCGTCCATGTCCATGAGATTCCGGAGGGGGCGACCCTGACGGTGCTGCGCAACCTGATCCGCTGGAGCCGGGCGAACATCATCTTCAACTCGCGGGCGACGCAGGCCGCCTTCGCGATGCCGAAGGATGCGACCGCGCGTGTGGTCTACAACGGCATCGCCGGCCCGGCCCTGCCCAACACCGCGCGCTACGACGGCAGCCGTCCGCTGCGCCTGCTGATGCTCGGCCGGATCAGCCGCATCAAGGGCCAGGAGGTCCTGGTCGAGGCGATCCGGCGGCTGCCGGAGCCGATCCGGTCGCGCATCGAGCTGAAGATCGTCGGCAGCGCCTTCGAGGACGACGCCCGCGAGGCGGCGCTGGCCGCACAGGTCGCCGAGGCCGGACTGTCGGGGCAGGTCACCTGCTCGCCGTTCGTAGCCGACCCCGCTTCGCTCTACCGCTGGGCGGACGTGGTCACGGTGCCGTCGCAGCTTCCCGAGTCGCTCGGACGCGTCGCGATCGAGGCGCTGGCCTACGGCATCCCGCCGTTGGTCTCCGGCATCGGCGGCCTCACCGAGATCGTCGAGGATCGCGCGACCGGATGGGTCGTGCCCCCCGGCAACGTCGAGGCCTTGTCGCGGGCGCTCGCCGAGATCGTCACCCGCCCGGACCTGTGGACGGGGTATCCGGCGGCGGCGCGCGCCCGCTACGAGCGCATCTTCGACGAGAAGCTCGCGGCCGAGGGGATCGCGGCGATGCTGCGCCTGACCTTCCAGGGCGAGCCCGCCCGTGCGCCCGGCACCCGCACGCCGGCGAACGCCCCGTCGAACTCCGCCGGCTGACGGGGGCGGTCCGCCCGACCGCCGGACCTGCGAAGCCCGCCGGCATCGGCCCTCTTGTGCGTGCTCTGCGCAACGCTCCGTTAGCGAAGACCGAAGCCGGTCGCCGGCATGCTCGACCCGGCCCGGAACCGGTTTCGAAACGAAGTCTTGACGATACGGTCGAGCTTACAGCCTCCGGTGATCGCTTCGTAAGTATTCTCCTGCGATCGTTTCGGCGGACGTTGTTCCATCGTTCGACCGCACGCGGTATTGCTGTTCCTCATCCACTGCACATCGCGCCTGCGGTTGCGACACTCACACGATCTCGCCGGATCGCGTTCGCGCTCCGGTCTTCCGTGCTTCGACCCGCTTTCGGCCCCATGGCCGGCACGGGCATGAGAGATGGGATATGATCAGCACCTTCATCGAGCAGATCCTCGATCGGATCTCGGCCGCCAACCTCCTCGCCGCCGGCCTCCTGCTCGCGACCGCCCTCGGTTGCGCCGTGATCGCCTATTGGCGGACCGTCGAGGAGAAGTCTTTCGCAGAGTTCTTCGAGTTCCTGCTGCCGCACGAGGTGATCACTCACCCGTCCGCGCGCGCCGACCTGCTGTTCTACATCACCCGCAAGGCGATCATGCCGTTCCTGCTGATCCCGGCGGGCGTGACCTTCGTCGTCGCGGTCGGCTACGCGACCAACAAGATCGTCGGCACGATGTTCGGCATCGATGCGCCGCTGATGGGCGGGTCGCCGGGCCCGATCACGGTGATCGTCTTCACCGTGACCATGCTGCTCGCCTACGACATCTCCTACTACCTGTATCACACCGCCCAGCACCGGTTCCCGTTCCTGTGGGAGCTGCACAAGGTCCACCATTCGGCCGAGGTGATGGTCGGCATCACCAAGGATCGCGTCCACCCGCTCGACGAGCTGATGAACCGCGCCTGGGACGGCGTCATCCCCGGCATCTGCTTCGGGTTGTGGACCTTGATCGCACTTAACCCGGTGGAGGTCACGGTGTTCGGCGTCAACGTCTACATCATGCGCAACATCCTGATGATGGACTTCGTCCGGCACACGCACTTCAAGATCTCGTTCGGCAAGCTCAACAACCTGATCCTGTGCCCGCACTGGCACCAGCTGCACCACAGCACCAACCCGCGCCACTACGACAAGAACTTCGGGCTGCTGTTCTCGTTCTGGGATCGGGTCTTCGGAACCCTGTGCGTTCCCGAGCCGAACGAGAGCTTCAAGTTCGGCCTCGTCGACCGCGACGTGCGCGACTACCAGTCGCTGAACGGCCTCTACATCCTGCCGCTCAAGAAGATGTGGCGGGTCGTCAAGCGCCGCTTGAAGCCGCGTCGCGCCGCCCCGATCCAGGCCCGGGAAGGGTCGCAGCCGTGAGCGCGGAGCGTTTCGAGATCGTCCGCACGGGCGAGCGGCTCGCCGAGGTCGGCCCGGCCTGGACCGCCCTGTGGCGTGAATCCGGTGCGCTGGTGTTCCAGAGCCAGGCCTGGATCGCCGCATGGTGGGCGACGGTGCCGGATCGGGAGCGGCGCGCCTTGCAGATCGTGCTGGCCTGGCGCGGCGACGCCCTGGTCGCGGTGCTGCCGATGGCGACCTGCCGGCGGAAGGGGCTGCGCCTGCTCGAATGGGCGGCCAAGGACCACACCGATTACGGCGACGCCCTCCTGGCCGGCGACGATCCCGGGCTCGTGCGGCGGATGTGGGGGCATCTCTCGGCCGCCGGCGGGTTCGACCTGGTCTACCTGAACCGCCTGCTTCCGGGTGCGAAGGCACGGGCGCTGCTCGATCCGAGCCAGGCGGCCGGCGTGCGCCTGCGACCGAACCATCGCAGCGAGGTCAGCTTCCGCGTCGCCGGCGATTGGCCGACGGGCGAGGCCTGGGTCGCGGCGCAATCGAAGAAGACCCGCCAGAATTATCGTCGCGGCCAGAAGTTCATCGGCGAATCCGGTCCGTTGCGCTTCCGCCTGCTGCCGCCCGACGCGCCGATGGAGCCGGTGCTGCTGCGGCTCGCCGACCTGAAGCGCAAATGGCTCGCCGGCAACCAGCTCGAATCGAACCTCTACGACGAGGGGTCGCCGGCGCTCTCCGCCCTGGTGCGGGTGCTGGCCGAGACCGGCCTGCTGCGCGCCTTCGTGCTCGAATGCGACGGCGTCATCGTCGCGGTGTCGATCAACTTCGTCCAGGCCGGCACGATGATGGCCTTCGTCACCACCTACGATCCGGCGTTCGAGCGCGGCTCGCCCGGCATGGTGCTGATGATGGACTACATCCAGTGGTCGATCGACCAGGCGCTGCACACCGTCGACTTCCTCTGCGGGGCTGAGGCGTTCAAGAGCCGCTTCGCCACCACCAGCGTCACGCTCGACGCCTTCATGGGCCGCAGGACGCTGCCGGGCGCCGCCGCGATGATGCTCGATTCCTGGAACCTCGTGGTCCGCGAGATGCGCCGCCGCAGCGGCACGCCGCCGCCGCAGGTTGCAGCGGCGAGCGAAGCCGCCTGAACCCAGAACGCCGGCGTCCGTTCAGGCGGCGGCCGCCGGTGCCGACGTGCCGGCCGCGAAGCGGTCGGCGGCCTCGCGCAGCCGCCCGTCGGGATGGCGGGACCGGTCGCGGAACGCCTTCGCCGACCACAACGCGGTGACGCATTCCGACACCGCGAGGCCGATCAGCGCGAAGGGCGGCGCCAGGGTGAGCAGCAGCGGCACCATGATCAGGAAGCCGATGCCGGCGCTGACCAAGGCGCCTGCGGCGATCACCCGGAACGCGGCCGACGCTTCGAGGAACGCCCGCGGGATGGCGTAGAGCAGCGCGATCGTCACCACGCACCAGACGCCGAAACCGATCGCGGCCATCGGCTCGCTTGCGAAGCGCCCGTTGAACAGGTGCCGCTCGATGATCGGCAGCGCCGTCCACATCGCGACCCCGTAGGCGAGGCAGGCGAGGCCGATCAGGGCCGTGCTGCGCACGACGAGGCGCCGCGCCTCGCGCCGGCGGCCCGCGGCGAGCAACGCCGAGATCTCCGGCAGGACCATGTTGTTGAGGGCGTTGGTCGGGATCCGCAGCGGCGCGAACAGCACCAAAGTCGCGGCGATCGGCGCATAGGCCGCGGGCCCGGCCAGCAGCGCGAACAGCAGCGTCAGCCCCTGGCCCTGGACGGTCGTGCCGGTGACGCCCAGCAGCGACCAGGCCAGCGTGCGCCAGATCTCCAGGTAGCGCCGCCGCACGCTGGCACGGAACGAGACCCGGACCGGTCGCCCGATCGCCGCCAACGCCACGGCGATCCCGGCCGCGTGCGCGGCCGCGATGCCGAGGAAGGCGTGCTCGAGCAGAGCGTCGTCGCCGGCATGGAGGAAGACGACGAGCGCCAGCCCGCAGGCCGAATAGACCATGTCGCTCGCGCCCGCGACCCAGGGCGCGCGGCGCGCCAGCAGCACGATCCGCAGGTAGCTGCGGAAGGCGTAGAGCCCGACGAAGGCGCCGCCGGCGAGCGCCGTGACCCCGAGCACCGGCGCGAGCCCGACCGACACAGCGGCGGCCATCAGCAGCGCGACGGCGGTCGCTCCGGAGCCGAACACCATGTCGTGGCCGCGTTCCGCCGGGCGGCCGAGACTGCGCGCGAGAAAGAGCGTCGCCGGCACTGCGACGAGGGCCCGGATGTACGTGACGCCGACGGCGCCGATCGTGAACACGATCGCGAACAGGCCGTACCCGTGGGCGCCGAGTTCCCGCACGAGCACGATGTTCAGGACGAAGTGGAACAGGCTCTGGATCAGTTCGCCGGACAGGATCACGGCGAAGCGCCGGCCGAAGCGTCCGATGTTCGGAAGCCTCATGCGCCGCGTCCCCGACCGTCCGAGAGCGCGCTGCACCGTGCAGCAATCACGCGCGCGACGCGAGTCCGTGTCTGAATGTTTCCGTGTCCGGCCATGATATCGATCTGACGAGGTGAAGGTGTCTTCGAGACGAACGATCGCCCTGTGCGATATCCGAATCAACGAATGATCACGTGTTTGCCTAGGACGAATCTCGCATATCTTTTTGCAACGCACCATGCGGTCGCGGGTTACGTAGATCGTCGCCGGCCGACTACGCATGCGGATCGTCCTGCCCGCGAAACGTCATGCGCCCGGCTCGCGGTTCCCCTACGTTGGGAACGCCGTTTGGTTTCAGCGGGGCTTGATCGGCCGGCCGCGATGCCGCAAGCCCGACACCCATCGATCCATCGGCCGCCCGTGACGCCTCGCGCAGCACCTGCTTCATCCGCACGATCCGGTTCGGCACCGCCAGAGGGGCGGCACGGGCGCGGCGCACGATGACGCGCCTCAGCGACGACTGCTTCGATCCGTCGGTGCCGGTGATGACCGTCGCCGAGGCGACGGCGATGATCCTGTCGCGGCTCCCCGTGGTGGCCGGCGTGGAATCCGTTCCGCTGTTGCAGGCCGACGGCCGCATCGCCGCCGAGGATGTTTCGGCGGCGATCGACGTCCCGCCCTTCGACAATTCGGCGGTCGACGGTTACGCGGTGCGCTTCTCCGACCTGTCCGAGACCGGATCGACGCTGCTGCCGGTCCGCGGGCGCCTGCCGGCCGGCGCCGCGCCGTCGGCGCTTTCCGCGCGCGCCGCCGACCGGATCTTCACCGGCGCGGCGATGCCGGATGGTGCCGACACGGTGGTCATGCAGGAGGACGTCGAGGTCACGCCCGCGGGCGTCGTGCTGCCGTCCGGCATCGTCCGCGGCGCCAATCGTCGCCCGGCGGGCGAGGACATCGCGCGAGGCAGCGTCGCGATCCCCGCCGGTCGTCGGCTGCGACCGCAGGATCTGGCGCTCGCCGCCGCGATCGGACGCGACGCCATTCCCGTGCGGCGAGCGTTGCGCGTCGCGGTGTTCTCCACGGGAAACGAGCTGACGGAGCCCGGCGGCGCGCGCGCGGCGTCCGGCATCCACGACAGCAACCGCGTGATGCTGATCGCGCTGCTGCGGCGGCTCGGGGCCGATGCCCGCGACCTCGGCATCCTGCGCGACGACCCGGATGTGCTCGCCGCACGCCTGCGCGAGGCGGCGCAGGGGCACGACCTGATCCTCACCTCGGGCGGCGTCTCGGTCGGCGAGGAGGATCACGTGAAGAACGCGGTCGCCGCCGCGGGATCGCTCGCCTTCTGGCGGCTGGCGATCAAGCCCGGACGCCCGGTCGCCATGGGGGTGGTCGCCGGCACGCCGTTCGTCGGGTTGCCCGGCAATCCGGTCGCGGCCTTCGTCACCCTCGCCTTCGTCGTCCGGCCGCTTCTCGATCGCCTCGGCGGCGCGGTCCATACGGAGCCCAGGGGCATGCCCGTGCGGGCCGCCTTCGCGCTGTCGCGAAAGCCGGGTCGGCGCGAGTTCCTGCGCGTCTGCGTGCATCGAGCCGCCGACGGGGCCTGCGAGGCGAGGCTGTTCCCGCGACGCGGTTCGGGCACCATCACCTCGCTCACCGGCAGCGACGGCTTCGCCGACGTGCCCGACCATCTCGACCGGATCGATCCGGGAGACGTTCTAGCATTCCATGCCTTTGCCGCGATGTGGTGAGGGCGTGATCGTCGGCGATGCGGCACCGCAACCGCTAGGCTCCAAGCGCGATGCCGGCTATCGTCGAGGTCGCATCGGCATCGTTGCTGCCGGTTGAAGGCGAGCGCATCATGAAGCCCCACGCCGCGGTCAGCGACGTTCCCCCGCCGCCGGGCAAGCGCCCGTTCGTCCTCGTCGGCCTGGTGGCGGCCGGCCTGTTCGGTTGGGGCGGCTACGGGCACTGGAAGCAGTCCGCCGCCGCCACGGAGACGCAGCGCAAGGTGCGGGAGACCGTGCCGGCCGTGCGCGTCGCCGCGGTCGAGCGCAGCGACAAGCCGGTCGACCTGACCCTGCCCGGCGATACCCAGGCCTTCGCCCGCGCCGCGATCTTCGCCCGCGCGACCGGCTACATCGCCGAACGCCGCGTCGACATCGGGTCGCGGGTCAAGGCCGGCGACATCCTGCTGCGGATCGCGGCGCCCGAGCTCGACCAGCAGCTCGCTCAGGCCGAGGCGCAGGCCGGGCAGATGCGGGCGCAATTGCTTCAGGCGAAGGCGCAGGTCGATCAGGCGCGCGCCAACGTCAATCTCGCCAACCTCACCAACAACCGCACCTCGACGCTGGCGACGCAGGGCTGGGCCTCGCGCCAGAACGCGGACAACTCGCAGGCGGGCGTGCTGAGCCAGGGCGCCTCCCTCGCGGCCGCGGAAGCCGGGGTGAAGGTCGCCGAGGCCAACATCAAGGCGCAGGACGCGACCGTCGATCGCCTCAAGGCGCTCACCAGCTTCAAGGACGTGGTCGCCCCCTTCGACGGGGTCGTCACCACCCGCAGCGTCGACGTCGGCGACCTGGTCAAGGCCGACGGAAGCGGCACGGCGCTGCTCGGCATGGATCGCGACGACATCCTGCGCATCAGCGTGAACGTGCCGCAGAACGCGGCGATCGGCGTCAGGAAGGGCGTCGTCGCCACGATCAAGGTGCCGCAGATTCCGGACCGCACCTTCTCGGGCCGGGTCGAGCGCAGCTCGGTGGCGCTGCTGACCGCGTCGCGCACCCTGACGACGGAAGTCGACGTGCCGAACCCCGACGGGACGCTGCGCGCCGGCCTCTACGTCTACGTGACCCTGCAGATTCCGCGTCCTGAGCCGGCGGTGATCGTTCCCGCCGAGGGCCTGGTGTTCAACCAGGGGGGCACCCAGGTCGCGGTCGTCGGAGACGACGACAGGGCCGAGTGGCGCTCGGTGCATATCCGGCGCGATTTCGGGACGACGATCGAGATCGACCAGGGCCTGACCGGGCAGGAGCGGATCGTGCTCGGGCCGCCGGCCGACCTTCGCGACGGCCAGCGGATCAAGCGCGATGGCGGCCCCGGCGAGGCCAAGCCGGTCCAGGCGGCGGCGCGCTGAGGGCGCTCAGTTCACCCGGACGATGAGCTTCATCTTCGGGTGGATGCCGCACAGCACGAGGAAGGTGCCGTTCTTCTCGAACGTCACCGGCGTGCGGCTGCCCGGGACCTGATCGCCGGAATCGAAGTTGAAGGCGTCCGACTCGATGTAGATGTGGTGGAGCAGGTCGCTGTCGTCGTTGACGATGGTGATCGTGTCGCCGCGGGTGACGACGAGGCTGTTGGGCTGGAACGCCCGGCCCTTCTGCGACACGAGGTGACCGCTCGCTTCCAATCGGCCGACGAAGGCCATGCCTGCCAGAACGCCCGCGATCAGCGCCGCCGCCGTGCCGGCGACGGAGCGTGGGGCCGAGCGTGGGCTCGCGCGGCCGATCACCGATTCCCTGAGGTTGGGCATGGCGTCCTCGAAGATAACGCCTCATGGGTGCGCGGCCGTGGTTAAGATTCTGCTGATGTCGACGGCGGCTTTCGCGTGCTCCACAACGTAACTGCAGCGTTGCATCGGGCTTCGGTACGAGCCTCGGTGCCCGATCCAGCCGCCGATACGCGGCGCACCAGCTAATGGCGCCTTAACATTTCGCATTTAACTTGGCCGAGCGCGGGCAGAAAGAAGCTACGTCTCGATGCGATGGAATGGGACCGGACCGAATAGGAGGCCACGCTCGGCAACGAGCGGGATGCCGCGCATGGTGGATGCGCGGGTGACCATCCGTGGCCGGATCCTCCTGGCGTTCCTGACCATGAGCCTGATCACCGGCGCGCTCGGTCTCTACGCAATCCGGGGCCTTCAGGATGCGGGCGAGCTCGTCAACCGCACCTACGACGAATCGCTGATGTCGATCAATTACGCGCGGGCCGCGGCAGCGGACTTCGCCAAGATGCGCTCGGCCTTCGCCCGGCGCATGGTGACCGGCGATCCGGCGGCCGCCTCCAAGCTCGATGCCGAGATCAACGAGCTCGCCGCGACGCTCTCCGACGACCTCGGGATCGCCGTCGAGCGCTCGCAATCCGACCGTGTGATCCGTTCGGCCAAGGCCGTCCAGGAGGGCGTGGAGCTCTGGGAGTCGATGCGCCACGGCCTCGACGGATCGACCGGCAAGAGCGCCGCCTGGGACGCCCTCGACCGCCAGGCCGGCATCGTCGACGGGCAGATCGAGCTTCTGGTCAACTATACCGCCGGCGACGGTTTCGTCTTCCGCCAGACCGCCCGGACCGTCGTCGCGCAGGAGATCCGCTTCAACGTGATCGCGATGGCGGTGGCGCTGATCCTGTCCGGCTTCGTCGCCTACCTGCTGAACCGCCGGATCATCGGCCCGCTCGCCTCGGCCTCGGCGGTCGCAGAGCGGATCGCGGCCGGCCGCCTCGACGACGCGGTGCCGACCGGCGGCCGCGACGAGCTGGGTGCGCTCCTGCGGGCCATGGCGACCATGCGCGACAACATCCAGGCGATGATGGAGCGCGAGGTCAGCCAGCGCCGCTCCGCCGAGGCCCTTCTGGCCGACGCGCTCCAAAGCTCGCGCGAAGGCGTCGTGGTCGTCGACGCCCACGGGCGGATCGCTCTGGCCAACGCCCAGGCGCTGGAGTTCTTCAGCGGCCTGCGCTCGGCCGTCGAGGTCGGATCGTCGGTGATCGCGCTCGCCAACGGCGAGATCGACGCGCCGGCCCCGATGATCGACTGCGCGCGGACCCTGTCGCGCGACGGCGAGGTCCTGCTCGCCGACGGCCGCTGGTTGCGCGTCAGCCGCAGCGCCACGCAGGAGGGCGGGTTCGTCGCCGTGTGCAGCGACATCAGCGTCCTGAAGGAGCAGGAGGCCGGGCTGACGCAGACGAACCTGCGCCTCGACGCGGCGCTCGACAACATGAGCCAGGGCCTGTGCCTGTACGATGCCGACCACCGCCTGATGGTGGTGAACCGGCGCTACGCCGAGATCTACAACCTGCCGCCCGGTTCGGTCGTGCCGGGCATGTCGGCCGAAGCGGTGCTCCAATGCAGCCTCGGCGCCGGCCACCATCCGGGCTCGACCCTCGCCGATATGCTGCGCGAGGCCGCCTGCATCTTCGGGACGAGCCGCCAGCGCACCCATTTCCAGGAACTCGCCAACGGCCGGGTCGTCGCCATCGAGCAGCGGATGACCGCCGATGGCGGCTTCGTCGCGACCTACGACGACGTGACCGAGCGGCGCCAGGCCGAGGCGCGGATCGCCTATCTCGCCCACCACGACACCCTCACCGGCCTGCCGAACCGGATCCTGTTCAGCGAGCAGGTCGACGCCGCGATCGCGCAGGCCGGGCGCGGCACCGGCTTTGCCGTGTTCTGCCTCGATCTCGACGATTTCCGTCCGGTGAACGACACCCTCGGCCACGTGGTCGGCGACGAGCTGCTGCAGGCGGCGGCCAACCGGATCGGCGCCTGCATCCGCGAGATCGACAGCTGCGCCCGCCTCGGCAGCGACGAGTTCGCGATCCTGCAGCGCGGGATCGACACCGCCGAGGATGCCGCCGTGCTCGCCCGCCGCCTCGTCGAGGTGCTGGGCGCGCCCTTCGTCCTGTCGAGCCACACGGTGACCCTCGGCGTCACCCTCGGGATCACCCTGGCGCCGCACGACGGTACGAGCTGCGAGAAGCTCCTGATGAACGCCGACGTCGCGCTGGCGCGGTCGAAGGTCGACGCCCGCGGATCGTTCCGGTTCTTCGAGCCGGAGATGGATGCGCGCCTGCAGGCACGCCGGCTGTTCGAGGTCGACCTGCGCGAGGCGGTCGCCAACGAAGCCTTCGAGGTCCACTACCAGCCGATCTACTGCCTCAACGCCGAGCGGATCTGCGGCTTCGAGGCGCTGCTGCGCTGGAACCACCCGGTGCGCGGATGGGTGTCGCCGGTCGAGTTCATCCCCGTCGCCGAGGAGCTCGGCCTGATCGTGCCGCTGGGCGAATGGGTGCTGCACCGCGCCTGCGAGGAGGCCGCCCGCTGGCCCGAGGGCCTGAAGGTCGCCGTGAACGTCTCGGCGGTGCAATTCACCTCCGCGAGCCTGATCACCGCCGTGCGCGAGGCCCTGCAGCGCACCGGCCTGCCCGGCCAGCGCCTCGAATTGGAGATCACCGAATCGGTGCTGGTCGCCAACCCGGGCGCGACGACGGCGATCCTGCACAATCTCAAGATGCTCGGCGCCCGCGTCTCGATGGACGATTTCGGCACCGGCTACTCGAGCTTGAGCTACCTGCGCAGCTTCCCCTTCGACAAGATCAAGATCGACCAGTCCTTCGTGCGCGACCTGTGCGCCGAGAACGGGACGGAGTTCATCGTCCGTGCGGTGATCGGCCTGGGCGCCAGCCTGCGGATGACCACGACGGCCGAGGGCGTCGAGACCGAGGCGCAGCTGTCCAAGCTGCGGGCCGAGGGCTGCGACGAGGTGCAGGGCTACCTGTTCAGCCGACCGGTTCCCTCGGTCGAGCTGCCCGCCCTGATCACCCGCTGGAACGGCGCGGCGCGGGCGATCGCCTGATCCGCGCCGGCCGGTTCGGCCGACGCGGATTCGATCGGTCGAGTCGCGGACCGGCGGTCCTACTCCGCCGCGTCGAGGCGCGGGCGTTCGATCACCGTGCGGCCGCGCTTGACCAGCTCGGCCGTGCGGAACGCCACTTCCAGGGCCTGCTCCGCGTTGAGGCGCGGGTCGCAGTAGGTGTGATAGCGATCCTGGAGGTCGTCGGCCGTCAGCGCGCGGGCGCCGCCCGTGCATTCGGTCACGTCCTTGCCGGTCATCTCCAGGTGGATGCCGCCCGGGATGGTGCCTTCGGCGGAATGGACGCCGAAGAAGCCCTCGATCTCCTGCATCACCCGCTCGAACGGGCGCGTCTTGTAGCGGCCGGCCGAGATCGTGTTGCCGTGCATCGGATCGCAGACCCACACGACGCTGCGCCCCTCGCGCTCGATCGCGCGAACCAGGCGCGGAAGATGCTCGCCGACCTTGTCCGCCCCGAACCGGCAGATCAGGCTGAGCCGACCGGCCTCGTTGCCGGGATTCAGCTTGTCAACGAGCCGGATCAGGCCGTCGGCCTCCATCGACGGCCCGCACTTCAGGCCGATCGGGTTGCAGATGCCGCGGGCGTACTCGACGTGGGCGTGATCGGGCTGGCGCGTCCGGTCGCCGATCCACAGCATGTGGCCAGACGTGGCGTACCAATCGCCGGTCGTCGAATCGACGCGGGTCATCGCCTCCTCGTAGCCGAGCAGCAGCGCCTCGTGGCTGGTATAGAAGTCGGTGGTCCGCACCTCCTGGTGCGTCTCGGGATTGATCCCGATGGCGCGCATGAAGTCGAGCGCCTCCGTCATCCGCTCGGCGACGTCGGCGTAGCGAGACGATTGCGGGCTGTCCTTGACGAAGCCCAGCATCCAGCGATGGGAGTTCTCGAGGTTGGCGTAGCCGCCGGTCGCGAAGGCGCGCAGCAAGTTGAGCGTCGCCGCCGACTGGCGGTACGCCTCGAGCTGCCGGCGCGGGTCCGGGATGCGCGCCTCGTCCGTGAAGGTCAGGCCGTTGACGATGTCGCCGCGGTAGCTCGGCAGGCTCACGCCGTCGAGCGTCTCGGTCGGCGAGGAGCGCGGCTTGGCGAACTGCCCGGCGATGCGCCCGACCTTCACCACCGGCGACGCGCCGGCGAAAGTCAGCACCAGCGCCATCTGCAGGAACACGCGGAAGAAATCGCGGATGTTGTCGGCCGAATGCTCGTCGAAGCTCTCGGCGCAATCGCCGCCCTGAAGCAGGAAGGCCTGCCCGGTGGAGACGCGCGCGAGCGCCGTCTTGAGCTTGCGCGCCTCGCCGGCGAAGACCAGGGGCGGGAAGCTCGCGAGCTGGGCCTCGACCGCTTCGAGGGCGGCCGGATCCGGATAGGCCGGCACCTGCTGAATCGGCAGGTCACGCCATGTCTTCGGTGTCCAACGCTCGCCCATCACACAACTCCCCCGCACCGTGCGGCGATCTTTCCTCCACGCCGAATCCTGGCGCGAAGCGCGGCTTATAGAGTGCTTTTTTCCGGGGAGCGAGATGAGGCCGGCGCAGGCCAGGGCGGATCGAGGGTCAGGGCGGATCGGGGGTCAGGTCCCGTATCCGCCTCCGCGAAGATCAGCCTTCGCCGTCCTCGACCTCGATGCCGTGCTCGGCCAGGATCCAGAAGATCGCTTCCAGGTCTTCCGCCGAGACGTCCCGGGGCGGAAGCGCCTCCTCCAGGTCCTCGTAGGTCAGGCAGCGGCTGCGCCGGGCCGCCGCCTTCGTCAGCAGCGCCTCGATCGCGCCCTGGATGTCGGGCGCCAGCGCGTCCCGGCTCGGCAGGGTGGTGGTGAAGGCCGGCCGGAGCGCGTCGGCCAGGAGGCCGTCGATCACGCGCTGACGCCGCGCCTGCGCGTCGCCGGCCGTCGGCACCGGCTCGGCCGGGCCGGCCTTGCCCGGCTCGCGCTTGCCGGGGTCTTTCTTGCCGGAGTCTTTCTTGCCGGAGTCTTTCTTGCCCATCGATCGGATATGGCTCGTGAAACCGCGCCGTCGAGACCCGGCGCGACCGGGATCGTCAGCCGACGGCGACGGGATGCTTGGTCACCTGCGGGACCCGCATGGTGACCAGTTCCTCGGACGCGGTCGGATGCACCGCGATGGTGCGGTCGAAATCGGCCTTCGTCGCGCCCATGGTCACCGCGATGCCGACCGCCTGGATGATCTCGCCGGCATCGTGCCCGAAGATGTGGACGCCCACGACCTTGTCGCTGGCGCAGTCGACCAGCACCTTCATCAGGATTTTCTCGTCGCGTCCCGACAGCGTCGCCTTCATCGGCCGGAAGCTCGCCTTGAACACGTCGATCTTGCCGAAGATCGCGCGGGCGGTGTCCTCGTTGTGGCCGACGACGCCGATCTCCGGGGTCGAGAACACCGCGGTCGGGATCAGGCGGTGGTCGACGCAGGCCGGCTTCTCGCCGAACACCGTGTCGGCGAAGGCGTGGCCCTCGCGGATCGCGATCGGCGTGAGGTTAACGCGATTGGTGACGTCGCCGACCGCGTAGATCGAGGGCACCGCGGTCCGCGAGTAGGCGTCGACCGGGATCGCGCCGGCGGCGTCGGTCTCGATCCCGACGCGGTCGAGGCCGAGCCCGCCGACGTTCGGGCGCCGGCCGGTCGCGATCAGCACCTGGTCGACCGTGATCGTCTCGCCGTCGTCCAGCGTCGCGGCGATGCCGTCCGCGACGCGCTCGAGCTTCGCGAGGGTGCGCCCGAGCTTGAGCGACATCCGCCTGGCGTAGGCTTCGCCGAGCGCGTCGCGGATCTCGTCGTCGAAGCCACGCAGCAGCCTGTCGCCGCGATGGAGCAGCGTCGTCCGGCTGCCCAGGGCCGAGAACACGCCGGCGAACTCGACGGCGATGTAGCCGCCGCCGATCACCAGGATGCGCTCGGGCAGCGTCTCCAGCTCGAACACCTCGTTCGAGGTGATCGCCAGCTCGGCGCCCGGCACCGCCGGTTCCTTCACCGGATGGGCGCCGACCGCCACCAGGATCACCTTGGCGGTCACGCGTGCGCCGCTGCCGACGAGGCGGATCGTGTGCGCGTCCTCGATCACGGCGCGCTCCGGCACCACCGTGACCCCGGCGCGGATCAGGTTGGCGTCGTAGATCCCTTCGAGCCGGGTCACCTCGGCGTCGCGCCTCCGCTTCAGGACGCTCCAGTCGAAGCGCGGTGCCTCGACGGTCCAGCCGAACCCGGCGGCGTCCTCGAACTCGTCGGCGAAGCGACCGGCATAGACCATCAGCTTCTTCGGCACGCAGCCGCGGATCACGCAGGTGCCGCCGACGCGGTACTCTTCCGCCATGGTCACGCGGGCGCCGTAGCCGGCCGCGATCCGCGCGGCGCGAACGCCGCCCGAGCCGCCGCCGATGACGAACAGGTCGACGTCGTAGGTATCGGTCATGACGGGGTCCGATCGGGCGCGGCCGAGGGCCGGGGAAGGGGTGCCTGCGCGGTGCGGTGCCCGGCATCGCGCAGCCAGGTGATGGCAGCGCCGAGGCCGGCGGTCCACCACGCCGCCCAGGTGTTGTGCTCGACCAAGGCGATGGCCGCCGCCGCCGCGATCAGGGCGAGCGCCGTCGCGCGCTCGGCCGAATCCGAACCCGCAACCGGCGCGAGCATCAGCATCGAGACGGCCGCCACGAGCACGGCGCCGACGACGCCGAGCTCGGCCCAGACCTGAAGGAACGCGTTGTGCGGATGGCCGACCGCCAGAAGCGTGCGCATCTCGGGATCGAGGCGTTGGGCCACCGGCGTCTCGGCGAAGCGGGCGGAGGTGCCGAAGCCCGCCCCGACCCACGGATCCGCCGCGACCGCGGCGCCGAAGCTGCGGGCGATGGCGACGCGGGCGCGCGACGAGGAATGCACCAGCCGCTCGTGCGCGGCCTCCGGCATGAAGCGATCGAGCAGGTCGCCCTCCACCGGCGCCAGCGCCACCGCGAGGCCGAGACTCAGCCCGGCCACGCCGACGGCGAGCCGGCCCGGCACGAGCCGCGCGAGAGCGAACATCGCCCCGCCGGCGATCAGCCCCATGGCGGCGGCTCCGCTCACCGAGCGCAGGATGCCGAGTGCCGCGAAGGCCAAAGCGACGAGGGCGAGAACCCGCCGGCCCTGCCGCCACAGCGCCAGGGCGAGCGGGCCGGCGACGACGGCGAGGGCCAGCGCCGGGCGGTTGTAGACGAATTCCGCCACCCGCTGACCGAGCGCGCGCTGCAGCGGCAGGCCGGTGGCGAGGCCGACGGCGATGGTCAGCCCGGCGAGCACCACCATCGCCGCCGCGAGCGGGGCCGCGAAGGCCGGGATGCGCCCCGGCGCGAGGCGGACGAGGAGGTAGGCGGCGACGAGCGTCGGCAGGAACTCGCCGGCCATCCGCAGCGACAGCGCGGGGAACGGCGTCCAGGCCAGGGTGAGCGCGCACCAGGCGAGGAACGCCAGCGCGGCGAGGCCGATCGGCCTCGCGAGCGGCGGGACGAGGCGGCGCGGGACCGCGCCGGCATCCTCGACGCAGCGCCCGGCCAGGAACAGCACGGCCGCGATGGCGACGACGAGGGGGCTCGACCGGTTGGCCAGCGCCATCGCCAGGGGCATCACGGCGAGCGCGACAGCGCCCGCTGCATAGAGACGTCGGGACGGGGACACGGGCCGGCCGCGCGGTCGATTCGTGTGCCTACTGGAGCTGGTGCCCGCGCTTGCCCATCTCGGCGCGCACGCGGACCATGACGTATTCCGAGACTTCCTGGGTCCAGGTCTGCATCGCCTGCACCATCTCGTCGAGGATCTGAGGTTGGGTCTCGACGTAGCGCTTGCCGGCGGGCGAGCGGAAGAACGCCGCGATGTCCTGCAGCTCGGCTTCGCTCAGCTTGTTCGCGTAGATTCGCGCCGCGGTGTCGATGATGCGCTGCTTCTGCAGCTCCATCTCGGGGTTGAGGCCCTGCAGCACCTCGTCGAGGTCCTTGCTCAGCTCGGGGCGGGTCACGGTCTGCTGCTTGATCTGCTCGGCGAAGGCCGGAATGATCGAGTCGAACGAGCGCGCGATGCCCGAATTGAGCATCACCTCGCGGGCGAGCGCGAGATGGTTGGCGCCGATCGTCGGGGCGCCGCGCGTGGCCGGGGCGGCGGGCGCGGCCGGCGTCGCGGCGGGCTTCTGAGGCGCAGCCTTCTGGGCCTGGGCGAGGCCGGGCGCAGCGGCGACCAGGGCCGCGATCAGCACGGGGAAGAGGCGGCGGGAGAGGACGGGCATTCCGGGCATTCCTGAAGCGAGGGGAAGAGCCGGCGCCGGCATCCGAGGCCGTCGCCGGGGCGCCGTCGGGCGCGCTGATGCAGCTATGCGAGGCTGCCGATCACGGTGATCTCGGCCTGCCCGTCGCGGTCCTCGGCGAGGATGGCCGCGGTGGCGATCCCGAGGAACAGGCCGTGCTCGACCACGCCCGGCACCGACCAGAGCAGCGCCGACAGCCGCTCGGGATCGGCGATCCGCCCGAGGCGCGCGTCGAGGATGTGGTGGCCGCCGTCGGTCGTGAGCGGCGCGCCGCCGGGGGCTATGCGCAGCGCGACCGCACCCGTGCAGCCGGCGCGCTCGATCGCCGCCTCGACGGCGCGCCGGGTCGCCGTGAGGCCGAAAACGTTGACCTCGATCGGCAGCGGGAAGGCGCCGAGCGTCCCGACGCGCTTGGCGGCATCGGCGATCACCACCATGCGGCGGCTGGCGCAGGCGACGATCTTCTCGCGCAGCAGCGCCGCGCCGCCGCCCTTGATCAGCCGGAGATCGGCATCGACCTCGTCGGCCCCGTCGATCGTCAGGTCGAGCTCGGGCAGTTCCTCCAGCGTCGCGAGGCGGATGCCTTCCCGCGTCGCCGCCGCGTGGGTCGCCTCGGAGGTCGGGACGCCGACGACGTCGAGGCCGTCGCGAACCCGCGCGCCGAGCAACGCGACGAAGGCCGCCGCCGTCGATCCGGTACCGAGGCCGAGCCGCATTCCGGGCTCGACGAGATCGAGGGCGCGGGCGGCGGCCGCGCGGCGAAGGTCCGGGCCGCTCACGACGACGTCCCGCCGTCGGGTCTCACGAAAGGATGCATGCGCAGGGTGCCGGTCCGTCCCGTTGGGATGCGGCACGCCCTAGCATGGCCGCCGTCGCGCCGGGAAGCCGCGGTACCGGCCGAGACCGGTATTCGGATGACGATCCCCCCGGTGGAATCCGGCTTCGTCAGAACCGGCTGCCCCCCTGCGGCGGCGTCGCGCTCGCGCCGGCCCGGCCCGGGACGCTGCCGACGAGCGGCGCCTCGGCGGCCCCCTCGGCCGACGGGTTGGTCTGCTGGGTGCAGACGACCTGCTCCTTCTTCACCAGCACGAAGCAGATGCTCATCTCGCCGGTGCGGTAGTTCACCCGGAACACGCCCGCCTCCCGGGTGTGGCGCGTCGCCACGAGCCCATATTCCGACGGGGGCTGCGCACCGGCGCCCTCGCCGGCCGCGAAGCAGACCGTGAGGCCGATGCCGCCGGCGCCTTCCTGCAAGCCGTACTGGCACGAGGTGACCTCGCCGGTGACCTTGTCGACCCGATACATGCGGTTGAGGTCGGCCTGGGGCGCCGGAACGAACTCGAACGAGGCGGCGGCGGCGACACCCGGCGCGAGCAGGCCGAGGCCGAGGGCGAGCAGAGGGAGTTTCATGGGGGGTCCCGGAGGGTGTGACGCCCCTCCTTTCGAGGGGGTTTCGGGCAAGTGTGGGGCGCCGCACGCCGTCTCGCGCACGACGCGCACGGTTTCGAAACCTGCGCGCAACCTTGCCCCGCCGCGGGCGGCCGGCTAGCGAGGGCCCCTCCCCCCGCCGACCCGGAAAGACCCGATGCCCACCCTGCCGAAGATCGCCGTGTTCGACCTCGACGGCACCCTGGCCGAGACCGCGGGCGACCTCGTCGGCACGCTCAACGTGCTGCTCGTGCGGGAAGGTTTGCCGGAACTGGCGCTCGAGGAGGCCCGCGACCTGATCGGCGCCGGCGCCAAGGCGCTGATCCGCCGCGGCTTCGAGGCCGCCGGCCGCGAGCTGACGCCGGAGCGGCACGAGGCGCTGTTCGGCGACTTCCTGGAGCATTACGGCGCGCATCTGTGCGAGCGCTCGCACCTCTATCCCGGCGTGGTCGAGGCGCTGGATCGGCTCGAGGCCGAGGGCTTCCGGCTGGCCGTCTGCACCAACAAGGTCGAGGGGCTCGCGGTCGACCTGCTCGACCAACTCGGCATCGGCGGCCGTTTCGCCGCGATCTGCGGGCGCGCGACCTTCCCCTACAGCAAGCCCGATCCGCGCCACATCACGCTGACCATCGGCCGGGCCGGCGGCGATCCGAAGCGCGCGGTGATGGTCGGCGACTCCCGCGCCGACATCGATGCCGCCAAGGCCGCCGGCATCCCGGTGGTGGCGGTCACCTTCGGCTACACCGACACGCCGGTGGACCAGCTCGGGCCGGACCGGGTGATCTCGCACTTCTCGGACCTGCCCGGTGCCGTCGCCGAGCTGCTGTCGGCTCAGGCGTAGTCCTCCGGCACCCGGACCTTGCCCGCGCGCAGCAGCGTGTAGAGGAACGGCACGAACAGCAGCGTCGCCGGCGTGCCGAAGGCGATGCCGCCCATCACGGCGCGGGCGAGCGCGGCGTTCTGCTCGCCGCCCTCGCCCGTGCCGAGCGCCATCGGGATCAGGCCGAGGAACATCGCGCCCGCCGTCATCAGCACCGGGCGCAGGCGCGTCTCGCCGGCGAGCAGGGCGGCGTCGACCGCCGAGCACCCCGTCGCCTCGCGATGCTCGCGGGCGAAGGTGACGAGCAGGATCGAGTTCGCGGACGCGATGCCCACCGACATGATCGCGCCGAACAGCGACGGGATCGAGAAGGTGGTGCCGGTGATGAACAGGCTCGCGACGATGCCGCAGAAGGCGAGCGGCAGGGCGGCCAGCACCACGAAGGGATCGCCCCAGCTCTGATAGTTCACCGCCATCAGCAGGTAGACGGCGATCAGCGCGATGCTCAGGCCGACGCCGAGGCGCAGGAACGCCGAGTCCATGTTCTCGATCTGCCCGCGCACGGTGATCTTGTCGGGCACCGGCAGCGCCTTCTGCTCCTCGTCGACGATGGTGCGGATCTCCCGCGCCACCGAGCCGAGGTCGGAATCCTGCACCGCCGCGTAGATGTTGTAGGTCGGCGCCGTGTTGACGTGGTTGACCACGGTCTGCGTCGCCTCGCGGCGCAGGGTCGAGACGCTGGAGAGCAGGGTCAGCACGCCCGGCTGGTCGCTGTTGGCGCGCACCAGCAGCGGCGTGTTCTGCAGGTCCGTGAGTGAGGCGTTGCGGTATTCCGGCGTCTGCACCCAGAGCTGGTACGGGATGCCGGTCTTCGGGTCGGTCCAGAAGTTCGGCGTCACCTGGAAGGAGCCCGACAGGGAGACGTTGAGCCCCTGCGCCACCTGCTGCTGGGTCAGCCCGAGCTCCGAGGCGAGGCGGCGGTCGACGTCGACGAAAAACTGCGGCGTGCCGACGATCTGGTGCAGGTGCACGTCGACCGCGCCCTTCGTCTCCTTCAGGCGGCGGACGATGTTCTGGGCGACCGCGAGGTCCTTCTCGGCGTTGCGGCCCGAGACCTGGATGTCGATCTGCGCCAGCGTGCCGAAGTTCAGGATCTGCGTGATGATGTCGGAGGGCTGGAAGTAGACGATCACGTCGGGGAAGCGCTCGCGCAGCACCTCGCGCAGGCGCTTCGTGTAGGCGCCGACGTCGCCGTGTCCCTCGCGCAGGTTCACCAGCATCTGGCCGTCGTTGTAGCCGACGAAGGAGCCGTCCGAGAACGCGAAGTTGTAGTTGTTCGAGGGCAGGCCGATGTTGTCGAGGATCTGCTCGATCTCGCCGTCCGGGATCACCTCGCGCACCGTGGCGCCGACGGCCGCGAAGACCTGCTCGGCGGTCTCGATCCGCATGCCGGGCCGGGTGCGCAGGTGCAGCGTGAGCTGGCTCGAGGCGACCTGCGGGAAGTAGTCGCGCCCGACGAAGGTGAACAGCCCGGCCGTGCCGAGGAACACCAGCAGGACGACGGCGATCGTCGCGACGCGGCGGCGCACCACGACGTGGAGCAGCCCAAGATAGCCGCGGTGGAAGCGCTCGAAGCGCGCCTCGAAGCCGTTCCGGAAACGCCCGGCGACGTGGATCACCGGGCGCCCGAGCCAACCGATGGCCCGCGCCACCCGCCCGCGCCGCGGCGGTGCGACGGCGTCGGGCCCGCCGCCATGTCGCTCGACGTACTCGCGCGCGACCAGCACGTCGATCAGCACCGGCACGAGGGTGCGCGAGAGCAGGTACGAGGTCAGCATCGCGAACACGACCGCGAGCGCCTGCGGTGTGAACAGGTACTTCGGCGTGTCGGCCAGCGCGAAGACCGAGACGAAGGCGGCGCAGATCGACAGCGTCGAGATCAGCGTCGGCTTCGCGATGCTGGCGGCGCCCTCGACCACGGACTTGCGGAACGGCTCGCCCTCCTCGAACAGCCGATAGGTGTTCTCGATCGCCACCGTCGCGTCGTCGACGAGGATGCCGACGGCGAGCGCGAGGCCGCCCAGCGTCATCACGTTGATGGTCTGGCCGAGCGCGGCGAGGATCGCGAGCGAGGTCAGGATCGAGAGCGGGATCGAGATCAGCACGACGATGGTCGAGCGCCACGAGCCGAGGAACAGCAGGATCGTCAGGCCGGTGAGGCAGGCGGCGATCGCCGCCTCGTGGATCACGCCCTCGATCGCGGCGGACACGAAGACCGACTGGTCGAACAGCGGCTTGATCGCCATGCCGTCGGGCGCGGCGGCCTGGATCTCGGGCAGCACCTTCTTGACGTTGTTGACCACGTCCAGCGTCGAGGCGGTGCCGTTCTTGAAGATCCGCATCAGCACCGAATGCAGCCCGTCCGAGCGCACGATGTTGACCTGAGGCGGGCCGCCGTCGCGGACGTAGGCGACGTCGCGCACCAGCACCGGCTGGCCGGCCACGACCTTGATCGGGATCTCGTTCAGCGCCGCGATCGCGTCCGGGGTCGCGTTGAGCAGGACCGGATATTGCTGCTCGCCGATCTTGACCAAGCCGGAGGGCACGGTGAGGTTCTGCGCCGTCATCGCGTTGGTGACGTCGAGCGCCGTGAGGCCAAGCGCCCGCAGCGCCTGGAGGTCGAGATCGACCATGATCTGTCGCGGCGTGCCGCCGAACGGCGACGGCAGCGTCGAGCCCGGCACCTGAACCAGGCGCTGGCGGATGCGGTACTGCGCGTAATCGTAGACCTTGGTCAGGCTCTCCTTGGTCGAGGTCAGCGCGAGCTGGATCACCGGCACCGAGGAGGCCGAGAACCGCAGCACGATCGGCGGCTGCACGCCCGGCGGCATCGCCGAGCGGATCGAGTTCATCGCCGAGACGACCTGGGTGATGGCGAGGTCGACGCTGACCTCGCCGTCGAAGTAGATCTTCTGGATCGCGGTGCCCTGGAGCGTCGTCGACTCCATCCGCTTGATGTTGTTGACGTTGTTCGAAAGCGAGAATTCGGCGTAGGTGGTGATCCGCCGCTCCATCTCCGGCGTCGACAGGCCGGTATAAGTCCAGACCACCACGACCACGGGGATGTCGACGATCGGCAGCACGTCCTTGGGCGCGACCACGATCGCGCCGCCCCCGGCGAGCATCATCAGCACGGCGAGCACGTAGGTCGTGATGCGGAACTTCAGTGCGTACTGGACGAGGCCCATCTGGTCTCCGCGATCCGGCCACGGCCCGGATCATCGCATCATGAATTCAGGCGCCACCGAACGCGAGTATTGTTTCGCGATCATGTCCACGCGCTGCGGCTGCGAAGAGGCCGCAGGACCTTGCGGCGTGGTCGAAGGCCGGCTCAGACCCGCCGTCGCTGGCTCGGACGGGGTTTCGGTGCAGGCTTGTCCGGCCCGTCCGTCGCCCCGGGGCAGATCCCGCGCAGCTGCATCCAATCGGCGTCGCTCAGGATGTGCCTGTCGGGGTCCCGGGCCCCGGCGAGGGCGCGGATCGTCGCGGCACGCTCGCCGGTGTAGGGATGGCTGCGCAGGAGGGCCGGGTCGGCATCCGCCTCGTCCTTGGCGATCCGCTCGAGCATCGAGGCCAGCGCCGCCGCGTCGCCGCCGGCCGACCGCATCGCGGCGACGGAATAGGCGTCGGCCGCGCGCTCGGCATCGCGGCTGTAGCCGGCCGAGAGCACGGCCTGGCCGAGGGCGACGATCACGGTGGAGCCGGTGAGGTCGCCGAGCACGAGGCTGAGCAGGAACGACGTGCCCGAGGCCTGGATCAGCGCCCGGGTCGGATCGCGCAACGCCACGTGCCCGAGCTCGTGCGCCAGCACGCCAGCGAACTCGTCGGCGCTCCGCGCCTTGGCGATCAGCTCGGAGAGCACGACGACGCGCGCGCCCGGCAACGTCACCGCGTTCGCGGTGTCGTGGCGGCGGACCGTGACCGCGAGACCGGGCGGCAGGCTGCGACCGGCCGCGAGGCGGGCGACGAGGCGGTCGAGCACGGCCCGGCCGGCCGGCTCCGCGCAGGGCGGCGGTTCGCCCATCAGGTCGAGCACCTGCGCCTCCACCGCCGTGCCGATGCGCGCCTCGATGCCGGCCGGCACCAGCGGCGCGAGAACGCCCGCCGCGATCGGAAGGCCGAAGAACACGGTGAGCAGGACCGCGATGCCGACCGCAAGCGAGCCGGCGACGAGGCGCCAGGTCCCCCCGTCCGCGTCCGCGCGCTTGCGCAGGTCGGAGCAGCGGGTTTCGAGACATGCGGCGAACGACGGGTCCACGACCTCGACATGGCCGGGATCGCCCGCGATCCCGAGGCGCAGCAGCGGGGCCTGCGCCGCGCCGGCCCGCAGGTCGATCAGGTTCCAGTCGCGATGCACCTCCGGCCCGGTGATCTCGAGGCGCTCACCGAGGTGCAGGGTCACCGCGTGCGGCGCGGCGCTCCGTCCGTCGAACCAGCGGCCGGACGCGGTGAGCGCCATCAGAACCCGATCTGCAGCGCGCCGCCGACGTCGAGCGCGTCGGCGAGGCCCTCGTTGAGGCCGCTGCCGGGCCCGTGGCTCGCGGCGAGGATGCAGTTCAGGCCGTCGGCATCGGCCACCTGCGTCGTGGTCGCGACCGCGGCCCAGAGTCGGGCCTGGACGACGCGCACGTACAGCACCGCGAAGGCGAGCGCGCCGCCGAGATAGAGCAGGCCGCCGCCGAGCACCGCCGCCCAGGCCAGCCCGTCGCCGCCCGCGGCCCGCGCGGCGAGGCCGGCGAGCAGCGCGATCAGGCCGACCACCACGACGAAGCCGAGGAGCGACAGGGCGTAGACGAGGTAGGGCCAGTAGAATTGCCGCGCGCGGAGCGTCGAGACGAGGCGCACCGGCCCGAGGCGCGCCGCGTTCATGAAGACCCGCGTCTCGCGCGCCCGATAGAACGGCACCAGCAGGAGCGAGAGCGGAAGGCAGAAGCCGGCGGTGATCCCGAGCGCGACGGCGAGGGTCGCGATCCGGGTGCCGGCATAGGCGGGGTTGAGGATGAGATCGCCGCCCTTGCCCCCGGGCTTGGGCAGCATCAGGTCGATCGGCAGGACGAAGTCGTTGGCGGCGATCAGCGCCAGCAGCAGGGCGAGCACCGGGCCGAGCGCCACCGCGTAGAACAGCAGCCAAGGCCCGAGGAGCGCGCGCCCGCGCGCGTCGGACGCCATCCGGCTGGTGCCGATCAGGGTGTGGCCGATGCGGTAGCGCTCGAGGCCGGCACGCATGAACGGGAAGGCGAGGCCCAGCGTCGCCAGCGTCAGCGCCCACCACAGGGCGGCCCGGCCGGCATAGGCGAGGCCCGAGCCGTCCTGGCCGAGGCGGATGCCGCGCCACAGCGTCCGCATCGCCCGGTAGCGGCGCCCGCGGTAGATCGCGAACTGCCCGAGCAGGAACAGGATGACGAAGGACAGGATCGCCGAGTACGGCGCCAGGCTCGGCAGCGCGATCGCCAGGCCGAACAGCCCGACATAGATCACGATCAGCAGCCCGAGGGCCGCGAGGAAGCCGAGAAAGAGCTCGCGCCCGGTGCCGGTGTAATCCGCCGGGCTGCCGTCGACGACGGTGCGGCTCCAGAAGAAGCGCCGCAGGTCGGTCATGTACCAGAAGCGGTAGATGCCGAAGGTGACGAGCGAGAGCAGGAACCCGACGATCGCGAGCCCGGTGAGGCCGCGGAGCCGGGTGTCGAAGGCAACCTGTCCGGTCCGCGACATGGATCCCCTTCCGGGCCAGCGATCGACAGCCGGTCAGCGCAGCAGGGCCGATTTCTCGACCTGGAGGGCGGCGGCGATCTCGTCGAGCGCCTTGTGCTCGACCTCGCTGATGCCGCCGAAATCGGCGACGTCGGCGGCGATCAGGAAGATGTCCTGGCGCTGGTCGAGCGGCCGGTCGGCGATGGCCGCGACGTGGCGCAGGTTCTCGATCCGCCCGGCGCGGGTCTTGGCGCGGGCGATGCCCTCGTACAGCTCCTGCTCGATCCGC
Source organism: Methylobacterium sp. E-016 (assembly GCF_022829745.1). Taxonomy (NCBI): domain Bacteria; kingdom Pseudomonadati; phylum Pseudomonadota; class Alphaproteobacteria; order Hyphomicrobiales; family Methylobacteriaceae; genus Methylobacterium; species Methylobacterium sp. E-016. Next base: position 99,484 of record NZ_JAKSYF010000040.1, on the reverse strand, counting down.
AGGGTGTCGTAGGATTTCTGGAGGATCGGGTTGGCGCGCATGCCCGAGATCGCCGACTCGACCTCCTCCTCGTCGACGTCGCCGTCGGCGATCGTCACGTTGGCCGCGGCCGAGACCGCGGCAGCAAGAAACAGGCCGTCGCCGGCATAGGACATGATCGTCCGGCCGAACCGCAGAATGGCGTCCTGGAAGATGCTCATTGCCTACCTCGCACTCGCCTGACTCACGGGAAATGCCCGTTCGGAGTCAAGCGTTTCCCGCCCGCGACCGGGCCGCATCCTCGAACGATCCGTCCGTCACGCCGTCGCATGGTCAACAGCAGCGAAATCCGCTGGTGTTGCCGACACCGAACCGCGCGTTCTCCCGATGGCGGAAGAACTCGATCTCGGTCATCGGCGCCTGATCGGGATGCGTCCGCGCGACGTGGGCGGCGTAGGCCGCGTAATCGCCCTGCCCCACCATCAGGCGCGCGCCGTCGCAGACGCACTTGGACAGGGCCTTCCAACGGTCGCGCAGGTTCTGCGAAGCGGCCTCCATCGGCTCTACTCCGCCGCGACGATGCGGGCTTCGCTCTCCAGGGCCGTCCAGCGGTCGGTGCGCAGCGCCTTGACGCAGGCGGCGATGCCGAAGCCGGCGATCGCCACGACGAGGCCGATGAACAGCCCGGCGAGCACCGCGTCGATCCGGTCGTTCAGCACGATCTGACCCATCTGGCCGAGGTCCTTGGCCGGCGCCAGCACCTTGCCTTCCGCCAGCGCGCCCGCGTAGCGCTCGGTATGGGCGAGGAACCCGATCTTCGGGTCGGCGAAGAAGATCTTCTGCCAGCCCGCGGTGAGGGTGCAGATGCACAGCCACGCGGTCGGGATGATCGTCACGAACGCATAGCGCTCGCGCTTCATCTTGAAGATCACCACCGTGCACAGCGTCAGCGCCACGGCGGCCAGCATCTGGTTCGAGATGCCGAACAGCGGCCACAGCGTGTTGATGCCGCCGAGCGGGTCGGTCACGCCCTGGTAGAGGAAGTAGCCCCAGGCGCCGACCGCGATGGCCGTCGCCAGGATGCTCGGCACCCAGGCGTTGGTCTGCTTGAACGACGGCACCGCCAGTCCGACCAGGTCCTGCACCATGAAGCGGCAGGCGCGGGTCCCCGCATCGACCGCGGTGAGGATGAACAGCGCCTCGAACAGGATCGCGAAGTGATACCAGAACGCCATCATCGCCTTGCCGCCGATGGCGCTGGAGATGATGTGCGCCATGCCGACGGCGAGGGTCGGCGCGCCGCCGGCCCGCGCGACGATGGTGCGCTCGCCGACGTCGCTGGCGGTCTGGGCGATCACCTCGGGCGTGGTCGGGAAGCCGAGCTTCGTCACCGCGGCGGCGGCGGTCTCCGGCGTCGTGCCGAGGAGCGCGACCGGCGCGTTCATCGTGAAGTACACGCCCGGATCGATGACGGTGGCCGAGACCAGCGCCATCACCGCGACGAAGCTCTCCATCAGCATGCCGCCGTAGCCGATGAAGCGCGCATCCGCCTCGCTGGCGATCAGCTTCGGCGTGGTGCCCGAGGCGATCAGCGCGTGGAAGCCCGAGACCGAGCCGCAGGCGATCGTGATGAACAGGAACGGGAAGAGCTGGCCCGCCCAGACCGGCCCGGTGCCGTCCACGAACTTGGTCACCGCCGGCATCTGCATGTGCGGGGCGACGAAGGCGATGCCCAGCGCGAGGCCGACGATCGTGCCGATCTTCAGGAAGGTCGAGAGGTAGTCGCGCGGGGCCAGCAGGAGCCAGACCGGCAGGATCGAGGCGACGAAGCCGTAGCCGATCAGCATCCAGCAGAGCTGCGTCCCGGTGAAGGTGAAGGCCGGGCCCCAGACCGGGCTGTCGGCGATCGCGCCGCCGCCGAAGATCGCCGCCATCAGCAGGACGAAGCCGAGGATCGAGACCTCGCCGATGCGGCCGGGGCGGATGTAGCGGGTGTAGACGCCCATCAGCATCGCGATCGGGATCGTCGACATCACGGTGAAGGTGCCCCACGGGCTCTCGGCCAGCGCCTTGACGACGATGAGCGCGAGCACCGCCAGCAGGATCACCATGATCAGGAACGTGCCGAACAGCGCGATGATGCCCGGGACGGTGCCGAGCTCGGTGCGGATCAGCTCGCCGAGCGAGCGCCCGTCGCGCCGCATCGAGACGAACAGGACCATGAAGTCCTGCACCGCGCCGGCGAGCACGACGCCGGCGAGGATCCAGAGCAGGCCGGGCAGGTAGCCCATCTGCGCGGCCAGCACCGGGCCGACGAGGGGGCCGGCACCGGCGATCGCCGCGAAGTGGTGGCCGAACAGGACGCTCTTGTTCGTCGGGACGTAGTCGAGCCCGTCGTTGTGGAGGACGGCCGGCGTCTCGCGCTTGGGATCGAGCCGCATCACCTTCTCGGCGATGAACAGCGCGTAGTAGCGATAGGCGATGAGGTAGACGCAGACCGCCGCGACGACGAGCCAGAGCGCGTTCACCGCTTCGCCGCGCTCGACGGCGACGATGGCGAGCGCCGCCGCCCCCAACGCACCGACCAGGGCCCAGGGGCCATGCCTACCGATCGCGCCCATCGTTCCACTCCCGAAGCCGGCACTCGGGGGCCGACGATCCCGCGCGTGATGCCGCAATTTTGGATTGAGGAAAATCCCCATCGCGGCAGCGAGTGGACAACCGCGCGGCGTTGTCGCGATCCGCTTCGCATCGTCGGCGCCGCGGTTTGACGCTGCGGTGCGCGATACCTAGACCGCTCCAGCAGCACACGAGACGGAGACGGATGATGGCGAAGGTCGCGTTCCTGGGGCTCGGCGTCATGGGCGCCCCGATGGCCGGACACCTGGTCAAGAAGGGCCACTCGGTCACCGTCTACAACCGCACGGCCGCCAAGGCCGAGGCGTGGGTGGCGGCCAACGGCGGCGCGCATGCGCCGACGCCGCGCGAGGCTTCCGAGGGCGCCGAGATCGTCTTCGCCTGCGTCGGCAACGATGACGACCTGCGCGGCGTCGTGCTCGGTCCGGACGGCGCGCTCGCCGGCATGGAGGCCGGTGCGATCTTCGTCGATCACACCACCGCCTCGGCCGAGGTGGCCCGCGAGCTTGCCGAGGCCGCGACCGCGAAGGGGCTGGGCTTCATCGACGCCCCGGTCTCCGGCGGCCAGGCCGGCGCCGAGAACGGCATGCTCACCGTGATGTGCGGCGGCGGCCAGGGCTGCTACGACAAGGTCGAGAGCGCGATCGGCGCCTATGCGCGCGCCTGCCGGCTGATGGGGCCGGTCGGGGCGGGCCAGCTCACCAAGATGGTCAATCAGATCTGCATCGCCGGCCTCGTCCAGGGGCTGTCCGAGGGCGTGCACTTCGCCAAGAAGGCGGGGCTCGACGTGGAGGCGGTGCTCTCCGTGATCTCGAAGGGGGCCGCCGGCTCCTGGCAGATGGAGAACCGCGGCTCGACCATGAACGCGGGGAAGTTCGACTTCGGCTTCGCCGTCGACTGGATGCGCAAGGACCTCGGCATCCTGCTCGACGAAGCGCGCCGCAACGGCGCCAAGCTCCCGGTCTCGGCCCTCGTCGACCAGTTCTACGCCGACGTCCAGGCCATGGGCGGCAACCGCTGGGACACGTCGAGCCTCGTCGCGCGCCTGGAGCGCTGAGATCCCTCAGGCGATTTCCGCCATCGCCGCCTCGGGCGCCAGCCAGCGCCACTCCGCTCCCATCTGGTGGCGGAACCAGGTGAACTGGCGCTTGGCGTAGCGGCGGGTGTCGGCCTGCCCGCGCACGATCGCCTCCTCCAGCCCGATCGCGCCGTCGAGATGCGCGATCAGGCCGGGCACCCCGTGGGCGCGCATCACCGGCAGCAGCGGGTCGAGGCGGCGCTCGCGCAGCGCCGCGACCTCGTCGAGGGCGCCACGCTGCATCATCATGCGGAAGCGCGCGTCGATGCGGGCGCGCAGCAGCTCGCGCTCGGGCGCCAGGAAGATCTTCAGCAGCCTTCGCCCCGCGAGCGGACCGGGCACGCGTGGCCCGTGGAACGCGGCGATCGGCCGGCCGGTGGCGGCGAGGATCTCGAGCGCGCGCATGACCCGGGCGCGGTCGCTCGGCCGCAACAGGGCGGCGCCGGCGGGGTCGCGTTCGGCGAGATCGACGTGCAGCGCCTCGGTCGGGCGGCCCTCGCTCTCGGAGCGGATCGCGGCGCGCACGGCCTCCGGCACCGGCGGGAGGTCGGACAGGCCCTCCTCCAGGCTGCGGAAGTACAGCCCGGTTCCGCCGACGAAGACGGGCAGTCGCCCGTCGAGACCGGCCAGCAGCGACGCGGCGTCCCGCGCGAAATGCCCGGCGGAGTAGTTTACCGCCCCGTCGACATGCCCATAGAGGCGATGCGCGACGCTTGCCTCCTCCGCCCGATCCGGTCGCGCCGAGAGGATGCGCAGGTCGGCGTAGACCTGCATCGAGTCGGTGTTGACGACGATCCCGCCGTGACGGAGCGCCAGCGCCGTCGCGAGCGCCGACTTGCCCGACGCGGTCGGCCCTGCAATGAGGATCGCCTCCGGCCGCCCTTGCGACGACGCACTTGAAAGCGGCAACACGAAATCGTCGGCTCCGATGACCCTTGTCGCGACCCTGATAGCAAACGAGGCCCGCCCCGCCATCACCGATGCGGTGCTGGCCGAGGCGCGCCTGGTTCTCGCGACCGAGCATCAGCCGCGCATCCTGCACGGCGAGGTCGCCGCCGAGTTGCTGGTGCCGGGGGCTGCGGTCGCCGCGCCGGCCTTCACCGCGCGGTTGCGGACGGCGCTCGCGGGCGAGCCGATCGACGTCGCGGTGCTGCCGGCGGACGCCCACCGGCGCAGACGCCTGTTCCTCGCCGATATGGACTCGACCATGATCGAGCAGGAATGCATCGACGAGCTCGCCGACACGATCGGCCTGAAGCAGCAGGTCTCGGCGATCACCGAGCGCGCGATGCGCGGCGAGATCGCCTTCGAGCCCGCTCTGCGCCAGCGCGTCGCCCTGCTTCGCGACGTGTCGGCCGGCGTCGTCGACGCGCTGATCCGCGACCGGCTGACCCTGACGCCGGGCGGTCGCACGCTCGTGCACACGATGAAGGCGCACGGCGCACGCACCTGCCTGGTGTCGGGCGGCTTCACGCTGTTCACCGGGCCGATCGCCGAAGCGCTCGGCTTCGACGAGCATCACGCCAACCGGCTCGGGCTCTCGGACGGACGCCTGACCGGCCTGGTGGACGACCCCATCGTCGGGCGTGCCGAGAAGCGCGCGACGCTGATCGCGCTCCGCGATGGCCTCGGACTGGACGTAGCGGAGACGATGGCGGTCGGCGACGGGGCCAACGACCTCGACATGCTCGGCGAAGCGGGCCTCGGCGTGGCGTTTCGCGCGAAGCCGGCTGTGGCCGCCGCGGCGCGCGCCCGGATCGAGCACGGCGACCTGAGCGCGCTGCTCTACCTGCAGGGCTACATGGCGAGCGAGTTCGTCGCCTGACCGCCGTCAGTGCAGGCTGCGGACGAGCGCGACGACCGCGCCGAGGATCGCGACCGTCTGGAACCCGATCATCCCGAACATCCACTTGATGATGTCGGACTTCGCCGTCGCGATGTCCACGCGGGTTGCTCGACGCAGGGCATCGATGTCCGCCTTCGTCGAGAAGCGCAGCGCATCGATGTCATGTCGGACCGCGACGATGTCGGCCTGCGTCGTCACGCGGAACGCTTCGATGTCGTGCCGGACATCCGCGATGTCGGTCTTGGTCGGAATGCCGCTGGCGAACACCTCGGACATGGCGTCCGCTATCCCCTCCGCCTGCTCCGGCGTGAGGTGAGCCTTCTCGCGCAGGTTGCGCGCGAACTTCAACGTATCGAAGGCAATGGCGTTCACGGGGGCGGCCGGCTCGCGCGCGGGCATCCGCAGGATGCGAAGGGTGACGGGTTCGGTCCTTGCAGGCAAGGTATCCGCCGGCTTTCGTCCGCCACCAAAGAGAACGCCGCCGCCCGGATCGGGCGGCGGCGTCGGTTCGTGCCGTTATCTTGGCGAAAAGGTCAGTCCAGGCCGATCGCCACGAACCGGACGTCGCCGGTCGCGCTGGCGACCAGCAGAAGCACCGACTTGCGGGAATCCTTGCGAAGAGCCTCGACGCGCTTGGTCACGTCGGCCGGCGTGTTGACCGCCTCCTGCCCGACCTCGACGATGACTTCGCCCGGCTGGATGCGCTTGTCGGCCGCGGTCGAGTTCGGGTCGACGCGGGTGACGACCACGCCCTTCACGCCGTCCTTGATGCTGTACTTCCGGCGAAGCTCGTCGGTGAGGCCCGAGAGGTTGAGGCCGAGCGCCTGACGCGTGGCGCTCTCAGCCTCGGGCTGGCGGAGGTTGGCGAGCTGCGGCTTGTCGCTGTCCTCGAGACGACCGAGCGTCACGGCCTTGGTGCTTTCCTCGCCCTTCCGGACGACGACGACGTCGACCTTCTGCCCGACCGGGGTCGAGGCGACGATGCGCGGCAGGTCGCTCGAGGCCTTCACCGCCGTGCCGTTGAACTTGACGATCACGTCGCCGACCTCGAGGCCCGAGGTCTTGGCCGGCCCCTTCTCGTCGACGCCGGCGATCAGCGCGCCCTTGGCGCCCCCCTTCAGCCCGAGCGCTTCGGCGGTGGCGTCGTCCACGTTCTGGATGCGCACGCCGAGCCAGCCGCGACGGACCTCGCCGAACTCGCGGAGCTGGTCGATCACCGGCTTGGCCGAGCTTGACGGAACCGCGAAGCCGATGCCGACGGAGCCGCCGGTCGGCGACAGGATCGCCGTGTTGATGCCGATCACCTCGCCGTCCATGTTGAACAACGGGCCGCCCGAATTGCCCTTGTTGATGGCCGCATCGGTCTGCAGGTAGTTGTCGTAGGGACCGGACTCGATGTTGCGGCCGCGCGCCGAGACGATGCCGGCCGACACCGAGCCGCCGAGGCCGAACGGGTTGCCGATCGCGATGACCCAGTCGCCGGCGCGCATCTTGTCCGAATCGCCGAACGGCACCGCCTTCAGCGGGCGCTCCGCCGTCGGCTTCACGCGCAGCACGGCGAGGTCGATCTTGGAATCCTTGCCGATGATCTCGGCCTTCAGCTTCGTGCCGTCGTGCAGGATCACCTGGATGTCGTTGGCGTCGCCGATGACGTGGTTGTTCGTCACCACGATCCCGGACGCGTCGATGATGAAGCCGGAGCCGAGCGAGCTCGACTTGCGCTGCTGGCGCGGGTTGTCGCTCTCGCCGCGCTGCTCCGGGCCGCCGCGCCCGCCACGCTTGTTGAAGAATTCCTCGAACAGGTCCTCGAACGGGGTCCCGGGCGGCAGCTGCGGGCCGGCGCGGTTGCCGGGGCGCGCTTCGACGGTGGTCGACGCCGAGATGTTGACCACCGCGTCGTCGACCTTCTCCGCGAGGTCGGCGAGCGAATCCGGCCCCTTGGCATAGGCCGGCATCGCCACGGACGAGGATGCGATCAGGATCGCGGCGGCGACGGACCGCGCGGAGCGGCGGAACCGGGCGAGGGGATGCGCGGACGCGCTCGCGGCGGGGTGCATGATCGACCTCTTCAAGAACGCGTTTCCGGTGCTGTCGGGTGCCGCCGACTGGCGGCTAGCGGTTCGATGGCCGCCTTAAGATCGGCGGCGGCCCGCCCCCGTTCAAGGGCGGGCCGCCTGCGTCATGGTCAGCGTGCCGGGCCGGTCGAGCCGGTCGTCGCCGCCGGATCGGACCCGCGCGGCGCCCCGCCCTGCGCCGCCTTGCCCTGCGGATCGCTGAAGTAGCGGAAGAAGTCCGAGTTCGGGCTCATCACCAGCCGGGTCTCGTTCCCCTTCAGCCCGGTCTCGTAGGCCTGCATCGAGCGGTAGAAGCTGAAGAAGCTCGCATCCTTCCCGAAGGCCTCCGCGAGGATGCGGTTCTTGTCCGCGTCGCCCTGGCCGCGCAGCTTCTCCGCCGTCTGGGTCGCGTCGGCGAGGATCACGGTCACGTCCCGGTCGGCCTTCGCCTTGATCGTCGCGGCGATCTGGTCGCCGTTGGCGCGGATGTCGGCGGCCTCGCGCTCGCGCTCCGTCTTCATCCGGCGATAGACCGCGACGCTGTTCTGGGCGGGCAGGTCGACGCGGGTCATCCGCAGGTCGACGATCTGCACGCCGAGCGCCTTGGCCTCCCGGTTCACGTCCTCCTGGATCTGGTTCATCAGGCGGGTGCGCTCGGTCTTGACGATGGCGTCGCGTGTCGAGCGCGCCAGGACGTTGCGCAGGGACGAGTTGGTGAAGCTCGCGAGGCGCTGGTTGGCCAGCGCGACGTTGTTCACCGACTGGTAGAACCGCAGCGGATCGACGATCCGGTAGCGGGCGAAGGCGTCGACCTCGAGGTTCTGCCGGTCGGCGGTCAGGAGCGTCTGCACCGGCAGGTCGAGGTCGAGGACGCGCTTGTCAAACAGCACCACGTTCTCGACGAAGGGCAGCTTGAAGTAGAGCCCGGGCTTGTCCTCGCCGGTCTGGTTCAGGACGGCGCGGACGCGGCCGAACTGAAGCACCAGCGCTTGCTGCATCTGCCCGACGGTGAAGACCGAGGCATAGAAGGCGAGTGCGAGGGCGGCGGCGACGACCGCCGAGCCCGTGCGGATGGCCTGTGCGTTCATCGGGCCGCTCCATTGGTCTGCGCCGGGGCGGGGGTGCGGGACCCGAACTCGGCCAGCGGCAGCACCGGCACGACGCCCGCGGCACCGGTCGCGCCGGAGCCGGCGACGCCCTGATCGATGATCACCTTGTTCACGGAGCCGAGCACCTTCTCCATCGTCTCCAGGAAGATCCGCTCGCGGCTGATCGCCGGGGCGGTCTTGTAGGAGGCATAGACCTCGTCGAAGCGCGCGGCCTGCCCCGTCGCGTCGGCGGTCGCCTTGGTCTTGTAGGCTTCCGCCGCCTGGACGATCTGCGAGGCACGGCCGCGGGCCTGCGGGACCTCGCGGCTGGCATAGGTCTTGGCCTCGTTCTGCGCCGTGTCGGCGTCCTGCTGGGCCGCGTTCACGTCGATGAAGGCGGGCCGGACTTCCGGCGGCGGGTTGACGCTGACGAGCTGCACCACCTCGATGCGCACGCCGGCGCCGTACTCGTCGAGCGCGTTCTGGGTGATCTCCTTGACCTCCTGCGCGACGCTCGACTGCTCGTTCGTCAGGATCGCCTGGATGTTGCGGCGGCCGACCACCTCGCGCATCGCGCTCTCGGCGATCGCCTTGATCGTGCCTTCCGGGTTCTGGAGATTGAACACGTAGTCCGAGGCCTTGAGCGGGTTCACGCGCCACTGCACCTCGAAGTCGAGGTCGACGATGTTCTCGTCACCCGTCAGCATCAGGCTCTCGTCCGGCATGTCGCGCGAGCGCGCCTGGGTTCCGCCGCCGGAGCGGAAGCCGACCTGGATCGAGTTCACCTGGCCGACGTTCGGCTTGATCACGCCGCCGACCGGATAGGGAAAGTTGTAGCGCAGACCCTCGCCCTTGGAGCCGACGTAGCGCCCGAAGATCGTCTCGATGCCGACCTGGTTGGGGGCGACGGTGTAGAAGCCGGTCGCGAGCCAGAGGCCCACCGCCAAGGCGCCGATCACCACGAAGCTCTTGCCGCCGCCGAGCGAGCCGCCCGGCATCACGCCGCGCAAGCGGTCCTGGCCGCGGCGCAGAAGATCCTCGAGATTGGGCGGTGTCTTGCCGCCACCGCCACCGCCGCTGCCCCAGGGGCCGCCGCCATTGCCGCCGCCGCCACGACCCCAGGGACCTCCCCCGCCGCCACTGCCGCCGCTCTGATTGCTCCAAGGCATGCTAGCCGTCTTCTCCTGCCTGCTGCGGGATTGCCCGCGCGCCAACGGTTCGAACCGCCCGAACGGCCCGCGACCGTGTCCAAACCTGCCCGTATGAGGCAGCCACCGGAACGAGCGGAGGCCTACGCACCTGCGAGGGACCGTCGCCTGCTGTCAAGGCAAGCAGGTGGGCATCGGCGCCGCCTTTGGCAACCGCGACCGGACGCCCCTCCACATCCGAGGGAAATCGTGGTTTTCACGGGATGCGTTCGAGGTCCACGAACGTGTAGGCGTGCTCGTCGTGCGGACCGGCCGGATGCGCCTCGCGGAAGGTCTCGCGAAACAGGGTCCGGTCGAAGGCGGGGAAGCGCGTATCGCCGTCCGGGCTCGCCGCGACCTCGGTCAGCCTGAGGGCGTCGGCATGGGGGAGCGCGAGCCGGTAGATCTCGGCGCCGCCGACCACCATCAGCTCCTCGGCCGCCGCGGCCGCCAGCGCCTGCGACCAATCGTGAACCGTCTCGATCCCGTCGGCCGCGAAGGCGGGATCGCGGGTCATGACCAGCGTGCGGCGACCCGGCAGGGGGCGGCCGATCGAGGCGTAGGTCTTGCGCCCCATCAGCATCGGCTTGCCCATGGTCACCGCCTTGAACCGTTTCAGGTCGCCGCGCAGGTGCCACGCGAGCCCGTTGTCCCGGCCGATCACGCCGTTCTCGGCCAAGGCTACCACCAAGGTGATCTTGACCGGCCGCATACCGGCCCCGTGCGTCGGGGACGGCATCAGACGGCCACCGGCGCGCGGATGGCGGGATGGGGCTCGTAGCCCTCGATCGCGATGTCCTCGTAGCGGAAGGCGAACAGGTCGCGGACCTCCGGGTTGAGGCGCAGCGTCGGCAGCGGCCGCGGTGCGCGCGTGAGCTGGAGGCGCGCCTGGTCGAGGTGATTCCGGTAGAGATGCGCGTCACCGAAGCTGTGGACGAAATCGCCGGGGCGCAGCCCGGTGACCTGCGCGATCATCGCGGTCAGCAGGGCGTAGCTCGCGATGTTGAACGGCACGCCGAGGAAGGCGTCGGCCGAGCGCTGGTAGAGCTGGCACGAGAGCCGCCCGTCGGCGACGTAGAACTGGAACAGGCAGTGGCACGGCGCCAGCGCCATCCGGTCGAGGTCGGCCGGGTTCCAGGCCGAGACGATGAGACGGCGCGAATCGGGATTGCGGCGGATCTCGTCGACGACCCAGGCGATCTGGTCGACGGTGCCGCCGCCGGGCTTCTCCCAGGAGCGCCACTGCTTGCCGTAGACCGGGCCGAGATCGCCCTGCGCGTCGGCCCACTCGTCCCAGATCGTCACGCCGTTGGCGCGCAGCGCGCCGACATTGGTGTCGCCGGTGAGGAACCACAGCAGCTCGTGGATGATCGAGCGCAGGTGCAGCTGCTTGGTGGTGACCAGGGGAAAGCCCCGGCCGAGATCGAACCGCATCTGGTGGCCGAACACCGAGAGGGTGCCGGTGCCGGTGCGGTCTTCCTTGGCGCAGCCCTCGTCGAGGATGCGGGTGAGCAGCTGGTGATACGCGTCCATCGTCCGACTTCCTGCCCGCGTTCGCGGGCGTTGCCAAGAGCGGGTCGCGGGCGGAGGACCGACGGCGCGCGTGCGGCTTCGCGGGACTGGATGGAGCGGTCCGACCTGCTATCACTCGTTCATGGCTTCACGTGCGTCCGCTCCCCGTCCTCGCGAACAGGCACAGGGCGCGCGACCTCCCTCCGTCGAGCGGCTTCTCGGTGACGAAGCCTCCGTCGCGCTGGTCGAGAGGTTCGGCCGAACCGCTCTCCGGGACGCGATCCGCGACGATCTCGCCGCGATCCGGGCCGGCGGGGATGGCGTGCCGGAGGCGGCCGAGATCCTCGCCCGCGTCGGCCATGCTCTGGCCCGGCAGGCGAGCCCGTCCTTGCGGCCGGTCTTCAACCTCACCGGCACCGTTCTGCACACCAATCTCGGCCGCGCCCTGCTGCCGCCCGAGGCGGCCGCCGCGGTATCGGCGGTGATGACGGGCGCGAGCAACCTCGAGTTCGACCTCGCCACGGGCGAGCGCGGCGAGCGCGACGACCATGTCGAGGCGCTGATCTGTCGGCTGACCGGGGCGGAGGCGGCGATCGTCGTCAACAACAACGCGGCGGCCGTCTTCCTCGTCCTGAACGCGCTCGCGATGCGCAAGGAGGTGGTGGTCTCCCGCGGCGAGCTCGTGGAGATCGGCGGCTCGTTCCGCGTGCCCGACGTGATGGCGCGGGCCGGGTGTCGCCTGCGCGAGGTCGGCACCACGAACCGGACCCACCTGCGCGACTTCGACGAGGCGCTCGGCCCGCGCACCGGCCTGGTGATGCGGGTCCATCCCAGCAACTACGAGATCCGCGGGTTCACGGCGCAGCCCCGCGAGGAGGCGCTCGGCGCGCTCTGCCGCGAGCGCGGCGTGCCGCTGGCGCTCGACCTCGGCAGCGGCAGCCTGATCGATCTGGCCGCGCATGGCCTGCCGCCGGAGCCGACCGTGCGGGCCGCCCTCGCCCATGCCGACCTCGTCACCTTCAGCGGCGACAAGCTCCTCGGCGGGGTCCAGTGCGGGATCGTCGCCGGGCGCGCCGACCTGCTGCGTAAGGTTCGCAAGAGCCCGCTGAAGCGCGCGTTGCGGGTCGACAAGATGACCTACGCCGCGCTCGAGGCGACGCTGCGGCTCTACCTGCATCCCGAGCGCTTGGCCGAGCGCCTGCCGACGCTGCGCCTCCTGACGCGCCCGGCCGAGGCGATCGACGCCCAGGCGCGCCGGCTCGCGCCGGAGGTGGCACGTCGCCTCGCCGGCCGGGCGGAGGTCGCGGTCGCGGCCTGCAGCAGCCAGATCGGCTCGGGCGCCCTGCCGGTGGAGACCTTGCCGAGCGCCTGTCTGGTCCTGACCCCGCCCGCGGGCGAGGGCGGGCGCCGCGGCGGTGCCTGGCCGAAGCGCATGGCCGCCCTCCTGCGCGATCTGCCGGTCCCGGTGATCGGCCGGATCGCCGACGGCGCCCTGCACCTCGACCTGCGCACGCTTGAGGACGAGCCCGGCCTGCTCGCGAGCCTCGACGCGCTCGCCGCCTGAGACGGCAAGTGGCTCCATGCAATAAGTGGCTCTATGCAATGAGGTTTGCGACGGAATTTCACGTTCGCCTCCTCACCGATCGGACATATCGTGCTATGCGGGAAGGCCGGGGCGACGCGCGAGCGCGACGGAGACTCGCGCGTGACGATGTGGGCGACTGAGATGGCGTGCATGACGGAGGCGACGCGGGAGGCGCCCGAGGCGGAAGCCGAGCGGACCAGGGATCCCCTGCTCCTCGACAACCAGCTCTGCTACGCCCTCTATGCGGCCGCGCACCGGATGACGAAGTCCTACCGCCCGCTGCTGGAGCGGATCGGGCTGACCTACCCGCAATATCTTGTGCTGATGGTCCTGTGGGAGACCGACGGGGTCACCGTCTCCGAGATCGGGCGGCGCCTGCGCCTCGATTCCGGCACGCTGACGCCGGTGCTCAAGCGGCTCGAGGCGGCCGGCTTGCTCCAGCGCAACCGACGTCGCTCCGACGAGCGCGAGGTCGAGATCGCCCTGACCGAGAAGGGGCGTGCCCTGCGCGCCGACGCGGCGGAGGTGCGCCAGAGCGTCATGTGCCAGCTCGACCTGACCGAGCCCGAGGTGCAGGCGATGCGCATCGACCTGAACCACCTCATCGACAGCCTGTCGAAGGACTGACCGCACGGCTCGCCTAGGGAGCGGCTTCCTTGGCGATGCCGGCGAGGCCCGCCTCGTAGACGCCGGCGATGTCGGCGACCGCCTCGGCCTCGGTCATCCCCCCCGCCTCGAAGCGCGCGGTCCAGGTGACCGTCGCGCCCTTGCCGATCGGCGTGACCGAGAGCGTCGACGTGTAGTCCTTCGCCGGCAACGGCCCGGAGACGAGCCTGTAGGAATAGCTCAGCGCCGCCTCGTCCCGCGCGGTCTCGATCTCGATGAGCGTGCCGAGGCCGCCCGCCGCGACGAGGGCGCGCACCGGGGCGCCGTCTTCCGATGACAGCGTGCAGCGCGTCACCTGCGGGTGCCACCGCGCGATGTCGCAGAAGCCGCCGATCAACGACCAGATCGCGGCGGGCGGCGCGGCGACGATGCGGGAGCGGGTCACTTCCAGCGCCGAGGCGGCCCCGGCATGCGCGACGATGCCGAGCGAGACCGCGAAGACGAGGTGTCTCAGCGACGGCTTGCGGATCCCGGTCGTGCGCGCTCGCGTCTGCATGGTCGGCCTCGTCCGCTTCACGATCTCCACCTAGGGCGGCGCGCCCGGCGATCACGCCTTTGCCGCGAGGATCGCCCATCCGTGCGGCGAAAGGCGGATGCGGACCTGAGACTCGCCCTCGCCGATCACCTCGCCCTGCCCGGCTTCGAGGCCGAGCGCGCCCGGCGCCGGCTGCTCCGACGGCTCGTCCGACAGGTTGAGGGCGAGGAGGAGCCGTTGCCCGTCGCCCTGCGCTTCCAGCGTCAGGGCGGTGTTAGTCAGGTGCAGCGCGCGCGTCCGCGCCGTGTGCAGCCACGGATGCCGCCGGCGCAGGGCGATGAGATCCTGATGCAGCCGGTAGGTCGGCCAGCCTTCCGGCGCGAGGTCGTCGGGGCTCGGGGGGAAGGCCGGGCGGACGGCGTCGTCGCCGCCGGCCCGGTCCTCCTTGATGCCGCGGAACGCCTGCTCGTCGCCGGCATAGATCGAGGGCGTGCCGCCGACGGTGAGCAGCACGGCCAGGGCATGGGGCAGGTGCCGGATGTCGGCGATCCGGCTCGCGATCCGGGTGACGTCGTGGTTGCCGACGAAGGTCATCGGCACGAAGGCGTCGAGAAAGTCGTCGTGCCGCTTCAGGGCGTGTGCCAGCTCGAACAGGTTGCGGTCGTTGAGGCCGCTCCAGATCGCCTTCCACAGCTCGTACTGCGTCACAGAATCGAGGCCGGTCTCGGCGACCATGCCGGCGTAATCGCCGTGGATCACCTCGCCGACGAGGTAGGCGTCCGGATGCGCCGCGCGGACCCGCGGCAGGACGCGCGTCCAGAAGGCGCGCGGGACCGCGTAGGCCGCGTCGAGGCGCCAGCCGTCGGCGCCGCGGGCCAGCCAGTGGTTCATCACCGCGACGACGTGGTCGGCGACCTCGGGGTGGTCGTGGTTCAGGGTGACCAGGGCGCTGTGGCCCTCGAAGCAGCGGTGGTCCGGCACGTCGCCGGGGTTGGTGCCCTCCGGCCAGGACAGGTGGAACCAGCCGGCTCGGGCGGCGGACGGGCCCTCGTCGAGGACAGTGCGGAACGCCGGAAAATCCTGCCCGACATGGTTGAACACGCCGTCGAGCAGGACCTTCAGCCCGCGGGCATGGGCCGCCGCGATCAGCCGGTCGAAGTCGGCCTCGTCGCCGAGCCGCGGGTCGATGCGCAAGTAGTCGATCGTGTCGTAGCCGTGGGTCTCGGACGCGAAGATCGGGCCGAGCGCGAGGCCGGTCGCGCCGAGATCGGCGGCGTAGTCGAGCCAGGCGACGATGTGGTCCAGGCGATGCGCGACCTCGGCGCCGCGTCGGCGCGTGCCTTCCGCCCCGACGAAGCCGAGCGGGTAGACCTGCCACCACACGGTGTCGCGAATCCAGTCGGGCATGAAGGTGCGTGATCCTCGGCCGGCGCGGCCCTGCCCCGTGACATAGGGCGCACCCGGCAAAATCAGCGGCGCAGCCGGTTGCCGAGCACGAAGCCGTACAACCCCATTAGGATGATGCCGGCGGCGCCTTCGATGCCGACGAGCAGGTTGGTGAAGCGGCCGATCGGCTTGACGCCGATCTCCGGCGGGTTCGCCGTCATCATGTTGAGCGCGCTGTAGCTCAGCCAGTCGACGGCGTTCCGGGTCGGCTCGGTCGACCCGTCCGGGATCAGGCCGCCGGCGAAGCCGAACAGGACCGCGAAGACGACGATCAGGATGGCGAAGGCGCGCGCGATCCGCGACAAGCTCTCGCCGTAGTCGCACAGCCACTCGACGAAGCGGTCCGAGGTCCAGCGGTAGCCGTGGCGCAGGAACGCCCGCCCGTCCCGTGCGGTCCAGGCCGCGCGGGTCTTCTCCCCGGCCTCGAACCGCCCCATCCTTCGGCCGCGCTTGTACGCCCAGCTCGCCTCGTCGTGGCTCCCGATGCTCTTCAGGTTCTGCTCCAGCGCGAGGTAGCTCGCCTGCGCGCCGGCGTAGTCGCCCGCGGCCTCCTCGCCGACCATGCCGCCGAGCTGCTCGATCCGCATCCGCGTGCCGTTGAGCCAGGCGCCGGCGAAGCGGGCATGGTGCAGCTTGCACGTGACGAAGTTGAGCCGGACCAGGCTGGTCTCCGAGAGGTCCGCGCCGGAGAGGTCGGCGCCGTCGAGCTTGACGTTCGAGAGGTTGGCGCCGCGAAGCCGCGAGCCGACGAGGCGCGCCTTGGTCAGGCTCGCGCCCTCGAAGTCCGCGTGCGTCAGGTTCACGTCGGAGAGGTCGGCCTCGTCGAGCCGCGCCCCCTTGAAGCTGGTGTCGTCGGCATCCGCCCCGGTGAAGTCCGCGCCCCACAGGTCGGCGCCGGAGAAGTTCGCGCCGTCGAGCAGCGCCTGCGGGAACTTCGCGAAGCGCAACGCCGCGTCGTCGAAGCGTGCATCCTCCAGCATCGCCTCGCGGAAGCTCGCCTGGCCGGCGACGATGCCCCGGAAATCGGTGCCGCTGAGGTCGGCCTCGCCGAAGTCGGCCTCTTCCAGGTTCGCGCCGGCGAAGGTGGCGGAGCGGCCGACCGCGCCGGAGAGGTTCGCCCGCCGCAGGTTCGCGGCCGAGAGGTTCGCCCCTTCCATCCGGGCCCTGTCGAGGACCGCGTCGGCGAGGTTCAGGCCGCCGCATTCGGGGTCCCACCACGCCGGCGCGGGCGCCTCCGGGTCGATGCGCTGCGCGAGCGTTGCGCCCGCGGCGTCGATGCGCACGAGATCGAGCCCGTGCTCGCCGGTCCCGAAGCGGGTGCTCCCCGCGGCGGCGATCCGGTCGAGGACCGCTTCGGTTCGGGCGTCGCGCGGGGCGTCTGCGGCGCGCGGCAGCGGGGTCTCGTTCCGGTCGGACAATCGGGGGCGTGCTTTCGATGATGGCCGGGGCGAGCCGTAGCACGGCCGACCGCCCGCCGCCGACCCTGCGCGCGCTATGTTTGCCGCATGCGCCCGACCGGACCCTTTCGCACCGACGGACGGTTCTTCCCCGATGATCGCGCCTTCGGCCCGATCCGCGAACGCGAAGTTGGAGTCTCGGGAATGACGGATTCGGTGCAGCTCGATCCCTACGAGGGGCCGGCCGGCGGCTGGGGGTCGGCGAAGTCGCTGACCGAGATCCTGCTGCGCGAGCAGATCCCCGTCACCGGCGGGTTGATGCTGCGCCACCAAAACAAGCCCGGCGGGTTCATGTGCGTCAGCTGCGCCTGGGCCAAGCCCGGCAAGCCGGCGGTGTTCGAGTATTGCGAGAACGGCGCCAAGGCCACCGCGTGGGAGGTGACGCGCAAGCGCGTCGGCGCCGACTTCTTCGCCGCCCATACCGTGACCGAGCTCGCCGGCTGGCGCGACTACGATCTCGAGGAGCTCGGCCGCCTCACCGTGCCGCTGCGCTGGGACGCGGCGACCGACCGGTACCGGCCGGTCTCGTGGGACGACGCCTTCGCGGAGATCGGCGCCGAGCTGAAGGCGCTCGAGCCGAAGCAGGCGGTGTTCTACGCCTCGGGCCGCGCCTCGCTCGAGACCTCGTACATGTACGGCCTGCTGGCGCGGCTCTACGGCAACAACAACCTGCCCGACTCGTCGAACATGTGCCACGAATCGACCTCCGTGGCCCTGCCCGAGAGCATCGGCTCGCCGGTCGGCACCGTTTTGCTGGAGGCGTTCGAGCATACCGACTGCATCCTGTTCTTCGGCCAGAACCCCGGCTCGAACGCGCCGCGGATGCTGCACCCGCTGCAGGACGCCAGCCGGCGCGGCGTCCCGATCATCACCTTCAACCCGTTCCGCGAGCGCGGGCTGGAGCGCTTCACCAACCCGCAGGCGCCGCTCGAGATGCTGACGCGGTCCGAGACGCGGATCTCGTCGCAGTACCTCCAGGTGAAGGCCGGCGGCGACCTCGGGGCGATCTACGGCATCTGCAAGGCGCTGCTGGCGCTCGACGACGCGGCGATCGCGAGCGGGGCGGAGCGGGTTCTCGACACCGCCTTCATCGCCGAGCACACCCAGGGCTTCGAGGCGTTCGCGGCCTCCGTGCGCGAAAAGACCTGGGACGAGCTCGAGCGGCATTCCGGCCTGACGCGGAAGGCCTTGGAGCAGACGGCCGCGACCTACGCCAAGGCGAAGGCGACGATCGGCGTCTACGGGATGGGGCTGACGCAGCACCGCATGGGCGTCGAGACGGTGCAGGCCCTGGTCAACCTGCTCCTGATGCGCGGCAACATCGGGAAGCGCGGCGCCGGCATCTGCCCGGTCCGGGGGCACTCCAACGTCCAGGGGCAGCGCACGGTCGGCATCACCGAGAAGCCGGAGCTGGTGCCGAACGACAAGCTGCGGCAGCTCTACGATTTCGAGCCGCCGATGGAGAAGGGCCTCAACACCGTCGAGGCCTGCGAGGGCATCCTCGACGGGTCGGTGAAGGCGTTCGTGGCGCTCGGCGGGAACTTCATCCGCGCCGTCCCGGAGACCACGCTGATGGAGGCGGCCTGGAAGACGCTGCGCCTGACGGTGCAGATCTCGACCAAGCTCAACCGCAACCACCTGATCCACGGCGAGGTCGCCTACATCCTGCCCTGCCTCGGCCGGATCGAGATCGACCAGCAGGCCGGAGGACGGCAGGCGGTCTCGATGGAGGATTCGACCGCGTGCATCCACGGCTCGAAGGGCTATGCCGAGCCGGCGGGACCGGAACTGCTTTCCGAGCCGCGGATCGTCGCCGGGATCGCCAAGGCGACGCTGGCGCCCAATCCGCGAATCGACTGGGATCGCTGGGGCAGCGACTACGCCAGCGTGCGCGACGCGATCGAGGCGACCTATCCGGATCAGTTCAAGGACTTCAACGCGCGGATGTGGACGCCCGGCGGCTTCCGCCGACCGATCCCCGCGGCCGACCGCGATTGGAAGACCGAGAGCGGCAAGGCGAACTTCGTCACCACCCGCGGGCTGTCGGCCGATCCCGACACCGAGCAGGCCGATCCGGACGTGATGCGCCTCATCACGATGCGGTCGAACGATCAGTTCAACACCACGATCTACGGCTACGACGATCGCTTCCGCGGCGTCAAAGGCACGCGCATGGTGCTGTTCATGAACCGCGACGACATCGCCCGCCTCGGCCTGCGCGATGCGCAGAACGTCGATCTCGTCGGTGCGGCCAACGACCAGGTCGTTCGGCGGGTGGATGGATTTCGGGTGCTCGCCTACGACATCCCGAAGGGTTGCGTCGGCGGCTACTACCCCGAATGCAATCCGCTGATCCCGCTCTGGCACCATGCCGAGCGCAGCAAGGTGCCCGCGGCGAAGTCGGTCCCGGTGCGGATCGAGGTCGCCTCGGCCTGAGACCGGTCGCGGGCGAGGGACGACCGGCGCTTGGCGGGCGCCGATCCGACGGGTGATCGATCATGGAACGCCGGCCCGAGCCTTTCGGGTCGGCGTTGGGCCGTCAGCCCTCGGCCTGTATCTCGGGCGCCATGTAAGGGCGGCCCTCGGCGGTCAGCGCCCGGTCGACAGCCTCGATCGCGACGAGGATGCGGGTCAGGTCCTCGGCCATCGAGACCGGCGCGAGATCGATCCCGGCGAGCCGCTTGGTCATCGCGTTGCGCTGGCGTGCGAGCACGGTTCGGGCGCGGTGCAGGTCTTCGATTTCGTCGGCCATCATGATGTGAGTTTCCCTTCGGCCCGGCACGGTATCCGGCCGGCAGCAAAAAGCCCCGCGACCCTCTCGGCCGCGGGGCTCTCCTTCAGTTCGGCACGATGCCGTTACGGGCAGGAATGCCGCTGGCCGTCGTTGCCGAGGTAGGTCTGCGACCGCACATCGTAGGAGCGGAAGCGCTGGATGCAGTAGCTCACCGATTCCTGCGGCCCCGGCGCCACCTCGGTCTGAACCTCGGTGTATTCCGGATTGTAGCCGTAGCCGTAGCCGGCCGGCGCATAGCCGCCGCCGTAGTAGTTGTCGTCGTAGCCGTATCCGCCGTAGCCGTAACCCAGGCCGCCGCCGATCAGCGCGCCGGTCGCCAGCCCGAGGCCGAGCCCGGCAGCGCCGTATCCGAGGCCGCGACCGTAACCGCCGCGGTAACCGCGCCCATAACCGGCGCCGTAGCCCCGGCCGATCCCGCGGTTGGCGAAGCCCGCGTTGTTGGCGAAGCCGCGGTTTCCGCCGAATGCGCCGCGATTGGCGAAGCCGGCATTGCCGCCGAACGCGCCTCGGTTGGCGAAGCCGCCGCCGATCCCGCGATTGGCGAAGCCACCGCCACCGCCGCCGATGCCGCGACCCGCGAAGCCGCCACCACCGAAGCCGCGGCCACCACCGAAGCCACGGCCGACGCCGAACCCGCCGCCGCCGAAGCCGTGACCGCCGCCGATGCCGCCGCCACGACCGCCGAAGCCGCGGGCGTCGACCGTCGCCGGAAGCATCGCGAGGGCGCCGACCATCAGCGCGGATGTCAGAACAATCCGTTTCATAAGATTCTCACTCGTTCATCGACATGATGTTGTCGGATAAACAACGCGCGAGAGAGAGAAACGTACCGTTGTATCGTGTGCCCGCGGCGAAACATCCAATCGTCGCGGTCTTCCGTTCAGAAGAAGGCCTGCAGCCCGGTCTGCGCACGCCCGAGGATCAGGGCGTGGACGTCGTGCGTGCCCTCGTAGGTGTTGACCGTCTCGAGGTTCTGGGCGTGCCGCATCACGTGGTACTCGCCCATGATGCCGTTGCCGCCGTGCATGTCGCGGGCGGTCCGCGCGATGTCGAGCGCCTTGCCGCAATTGTTGCGCTTGATCAGCGAGATCATCTCCGGCGCCATCTTGCCCTTGTCCATCAGGCGGCCGACGCGCAAGGACGCCTGCAGCCCGAGGGTGATCTCGGTCTGCATGTCGGCGAGCTTCTTCTGGATCAGCTGCGTCTGCGCCAGCGGACGGCCGAACTGCTTGCGCTCCAGGGTGTAGGACCGCGCCCGGTGCCAGCAATCCTCGGCGGCACCCATCGCCCCCCACGAGATGCCGTAGCGGGCGCGGTTGAGGCAGCCGAACGGCCCCTTCAGCCCGGAGACGTTCGGCAGCAGCGCGTCCTCGCCGACCTCGACGCCCTCCATCACGATCTCGCCCGTGGTCGAGGCGCGAAGCGACAGCTTTCCCTTCAGCGTCGGGGCGGAGAGCCCCTTCATGCCCTTCTCCAGGATGAAGCCGCGGATCGCGCCGTCATGCGCGTCGGACTTCGCCCAGACGACGAACACGTCGGCGAAGGGCGCGTTCGAGATCCACATCTTGGCGCCCGACAGGCGGTAGCCGCCGTCGATCTTCTCGGCTCGCGTCTTCATCCCCCCGGGATCCGAGCCGGCATCGGGCTCGGTCAGGCCGAAGCAGCCGATGAACTCGCCGGACGCGAGCTTCGGCAGGAACTTGCGGCGCTGCGCCTCGGAGCCGTAGGCGTGGATCGGGTACATCACCAGGGACGACTGCACGCTCATCATCGAGCGATAGCCGGAATCGACCCGCTCGACGGCGCGGGCCACCAAGCCGTAGGCGACGTAGCCGGCGCCGGCGCAGCCGTACTCCTCCGGGATCGTCACGCCGAGCAGGCCGAGCGCGCCCATCTCGCGAAACAGGTCCGGGTCGGTCTTCTCCTCGGCGTAGGCCTCGACGATGCCGGGCAGCAGGCGCTCCTGCGCGAAGTCGTGCGCCACGTCGCGGATCGCGCGCTCGTCCTCGGTGAGCTGGTCGTCGAGCAGGAACGGGTCGTCCCAGACGAAGCCGGCCGACGCCTTGGCCGTGGGGCCGGCGCTTCCGGCAGGCGCGCGCATCGGTGCGTTCATGGTTGGTCCCTCTCCGAGACTGTCTTCGCCGGTTCGGTGGTCCGCCGATCCGTTGCTCGCGAAGATAGACGGATGCGCGCCGACTTCCACCGCGCCCGGCGCGGCGAAGGGTCAGCCGCGCGCCGCTGTCACGTCCGGCCGAGCAGGGTCAGCCAAGCGATGGTGGTAAACGGCGCGAGCAGCGTCGAGACCAGCAGGGAGGCCGCGATCAGCCCGGTCTCGGTGCGGTAGCGCATGGCGAGCAGGTAGGCGTTGATGCCGACCGGCATCGCCGCGAACAGGGTCGCGACGCCGGCATAGGCCGGCGGCATCGCGAACACCTTGGTCGCCAGCAGCCACACGATCAGCGGATGCACGACGAGCTTGAGCAGCGCGATCACCACGGCACCCGGCAGGTCGAACAGCACCCGGTAGCGCCGCAGCCCGGCGCCGAGCGCGATCAGCGCGCAGGTCGAGGCGGTCGCCGCGAACATGTCGATCAGCGACTTCGGGATGCCGGACGGGACGACGCCGCCCTGCTTCAGCGCCATCCCGATGAGCAGCGCCACGAAGATCGGGTTGCGGATCAGCACGAGAGCGAGGCCGCGCAGGCGCTGCCACAGGGAGCGACCGGCCTCCGCCTCGATCAGGAAGGTGGCGCAGCCCATCATCAGCGGCAGGTGGACGGCGAGCAGCAGGAAGAGCGGGAACGCGCCCTCCTCGCCGTAGGCCTGCAGGATGGTCGGGACGCCGACGAAGATCGTGTTGGACTGGCTCGCAGCGAAGCCGTGCAGGATCGCGCCCTGCCGCCCGATGCCGTCCCGCCGCCGCGCGATCAGCGAGCCGGCGAGCCACGACACGCCGGCGCCGCCGAAATAGGCGATCCAGTAGCCCCAGGCGATCTCGCCTTCGAGGCCGGGCCTGGTCAGCGTCGCGATGATCAGCGACGGCACGGCGATGGCGAAGACGTATTCCGACAGGCCCTCGCTCACCTTGTCGGAGAGCAGCCCGGCGAGCGCGGCGCCCCAGCCGATCAGGATGATCCCGAAGATCGGGACGATGATCATCACGGCGTTCACGGGATGGCCGACCGGTTCGTGTTCGAGGAGGTGCCGCGCATAGCACGCCCGTTGCGGCCGTCGCGCTGCGCCCGGCGCATGGCCGCAGCGAACCCTTGCGCCGGCTACGGCCCGGCGACCTCGGTCCGGGCCTTCAGGATGTCGATCAGCGCCCGGTCGCGGCGGGCTTCGAGGTCGGCGAGCGAGCGTCCGGCCGCCTCCGCCGCGACGCCCTCGACGATGGCGTCCTTCACCGCCTCGCTCAGGTCGGGATGGCCGAGGCTCTCCCAGCGGCGGACCTGGCTCGGGCCGAGATGGTCGAGATAGTGCCGGATGCCGCCCGCGCCGCCGCCGAGATGGTAGGTCATGTGCGGCCCCATCGCCGCCCAGCGCAGGCCCGGCCCGTTGCAGAGCGCGGCGTCGATGTCGGCGACGCTCGCGACCCCCTCGGAGACGAGGTTCACCGCCTCGCGGTACAGGGCCGAGGCGAGGCGGTTGGCGACGTGGCCCGGCATCTCGCGCCGCAGGATCACCGGGCGCCGTCCGAGCCCGGCGTAGAACGCCGCCGCGCGCTCGGCGACCGCGGCGTCGCCGGTGACGATCTCGACCAGCGGAACTAGGTGCGGCGGGTGGAACGGGTGGGCGACGATCACGCGCTCGGGCGTGCCGCAATCGGCGACGATCCGGCTGCGCAGCATCGCCGAGGTGCTCGACGCGACGATCACGCCGGGGGCCGCCCGCGCGTCGAGCTCGGCCAGGATCGCGCGCTTGACCGCCTCGTTCTCCGGCGCGTTCTCCTGGACGAAGACGGCGCCGGACACGGCTTGGTCGAGCGTCTCGCAGATCTCGAGGCGACCCGTGCCGGTCGGGCCGAGCTCGGCCAGCTGATCGCGGTATCGGGCGACGGACGCAAGCATCCGATCGGCGAAGCCGGGGGCGGTGTCGTAGGCCGCCACATCGAAGCCGTGCGCCAGGAAGAGCGCCGCCCAGCTCGCGCCGAGCGTGCCGCAGCCGACCACGGCTATCGGGCCGGTTTCATCCGTTTCAACAGCTGTCACCGCGTCGCCTTCCTGCGCTTTACTTTCAGTCGAGCCCGCGCCTAGTCAATGCGACGCCCGGCGTACAGCGTCGGGCCAAACGCAGGCGGGACGACCTGCGACCGGAGGACATCGATGTTCAAGCGCGCTTCGGCCGCCGCCGCCGCAATCCTGTTCCTGGCCGCCGGAGCGGCGCAGGCCGACGACGTCGTCCGCCTCGGGAACCTGAAGTTCGCCCATTACGGCGCGATCTCGTACATGAAGGAGATCGCCCCGAAGTTCGGCCTGAAGATCGACGAGAAGCAATTCGCCAAGGGCGCCGACATCTATCCGGCGATGGCGGTCGACCAGATCGACATATCGGCCTCGGGCGCCGACGGCGCGGTGGCGGCGCGCGGCAACGGCGTGAAGCTCTACGTCGTAGCGGGCTTCGCCAACGGCGGCGTGCGGATCCTGAAGCGGCCGGACCTCGACGCGGTGAAGACGCTGAAGGACGTGAAGGGCCTCAAGGTCGCCACCGTCCGCGGCGGGACGCAGGACCTGATGCTGCTCGCCGAGCTCGACAAGCACGGCATGACCTGGGGCGAGCGCGCCGGCAAGGACGTGCAGCTGATCTACTTCAACAACTACGCCGACCTGAACCAGGCGCTGGCGCAGAAGTACGTCGACGTGATCTGCCAGTCGGAGCCGCAATCGACCCAGGCGATCAGCGCCGGCTGGGGCGTCGAGGTGGTCAAGCCCTACGACACGCCGATCGGCATTCCGGTGCGTCCGCTCGTCATGACCGAGAAGATGTACAACGAGAAGCCCGAGATCGCCGGACGCGTCCTCAAGCTGTTCGTGGCCGCGACCAAGGCGTTCATCGACGACCCGGCGCTCGCCGAGAAGTACGTGCGGGAATCGGTGTTCAAGGGCCAGCTCTCGAGCCAGGACTTTCGCGACGGCATGGCCAACGCGAGCTACACCTACGACGTCCCGGCCGGCCACATGCAGACGACCACCGACTACATGATGAAGTACGGCCTGGGTAAGATGGTGACCCCGCCCAAGAGCGACGCCGAGTGGGTGAAGACCGATCTTCTCGACAGGGCCAAGGCCGAGCTGAAGATCAAGTGATGCGGCTGTCCTCGCTTCGCGGTGCCGTCGTCCCGGTCGGGCTGCTGGTCCTCTGGGAGATCCTGAGCCGGGTCGGGGTGTTTTCGCCGATCGTCCTGCCGCCGCCGAGCGCGGTCGCGGTGAAGTGGTATGCCGGCCTCCTGCCCGCCCTCCCCTACGAGCCGGGCCAGGAGAGCTACGTCGCCTGGCTCTTCTCCGGCGAGATGCCGCACGACGCGGTGTCGAGCCTGACGCGGGTGCTGTCGGGCTTCGTCATCGGGGCCGGGCTCGCGGTGCCGACCGGGCTGATGCTCGGCACCAGCGACCGGCTCTACGCGCTGTTCAACCCGCTGCTGCAGGTGCTGCGCCCGATCCCGCCGATCGCCTACATCCCGCTCGCCATCGTCTGGTTCGGGCTCGGCAACCCGCCGGCCCTGTTCCTGATCGCGCTCGGCACCTTCTTCCCGGTGCTGGTCAACACCATCGCCGGCGTCCGGCAGGTCGACTCGATCTACATCCGCGCAGCCCGGAACCTCGGGGCGAATTCCTGGACGATGTTCCGCCGCGTGATCCTGCCGGCGGCGAGCCCCTACGTGCTGGCCGGCATGCGGATCGGGATCGGCACGGCCTTCATCGTCGTGATCGTCGCCGAGATGATCGCGGTCTCCGACGGCCTCGGCTACCGCATCCTCGAGGCGCGCGAGTACATGTGGTCGGACAAGATCATCGGCGGCATGCTGACGATTGGCATCCTCGGCCTGATCATCGACGGCGCGATGAGCCGCCTCAACGACCACCTGCTGCGCTGGCATCGCGGCCTCGAGCGATAGGCCGTTCATGTCCGCAGAGATCGTCGTCGCGAACGCCGTGAAGGTGTTCGGCTCCGGAACCGCCGCGGTCGCCGCGCTGCAGGACATCACCGCCACGGTGCCCGAAGGCCAGTTCCTGTGCCTGCTCGGCCCCTCGGGCTGCGGCAAGTCCACCCTGCTGAACGCCATCGCCGGCTTCACCCCGCTGACCGACGGGCGGATCACGCTGGGCGGCCGCCCGGTGACCCAGCCGGGGCCGGACCGCGGCATGGTCTTCCAGGAATACGCGCTGTTCCCGTGGATGAACGTCGAGGACAACGTGCGCTTCGGCCTCGACATCAAGGGGGTGCCCAAGCCCGAGGCGACCGTCACCGTCGACCGCATCGTCGCGACGCTCGGCCTTTCCGACTTCCGCAAGCGCTATCCGAAGGACCTGTCCGGCGGCATGCGCCAGCGCGTCGCGATCGCCCGCATCCTGGCCCTCGACCCGCCGGTGATGCTGATGGACGAGCCCTTCGGCGCGCTCGACGCCCTGACCCGCCGAACGCTGCAGGACGAGCTTCTCCGGATCTGGTCGGAATACCGCAAGACGATCGTGTTCGTGACGCACTCGATCGAGGAGGCGATCTACCTCGCCGACCGCATCCTGGTGATGACCTACCGCCCGGGCCGGATCAAACGCGACGTCGTTGTGCCGATGCCGCGCCCGCGCGATCCGGCGAGCCACGACTTCAACGCGATCAAGCGCGAGCTCGGCGCGCTGGTGATGGAGGAGCAGCAGCGCTTCACCAACGCCGAGCTGCACGCCCCGGCCGTCGATTAGGCGCGCGGCCGGCCATCCTCAGATTCGCCGTTTTCGGTGCGCACAGCCGCGGGGCGGCCTGCCGACCCGGTCGCACCGAGGAGACCGGCCCGCGGTGATCCGCTTCGAGAACGTCACCAAGATCTACAAGACCGACGGCCACCGCCGCACGATCCTGGAGCGGGTGTCGCTGACGCTGAAGCCCGGCATCAGCTACGGCATCCTCGGGATCAACGGCGCCGGCAAGTCGACGACGATGCGCATGATCGGCGGCACCGAGGAGCCGACGAGCGGCAAGATCAAGCGGAACCTCCGGGTCTCCTGGCCGCTCGGCTTCGGCGGCGGCTTCCACCCGATGATGACGGGGCGCGACAACGTGATCTTCGTCGCGCGGGTGTACGGCGAGGACCCGAAGCGGGTGCTCGACTACGTCGAGGACTTCTCCGAGCTCGGCAGCTACCTCGACGTCCCGATCCGGACCTACTCCTCGGGCATGGGCTCCCGCCTCGCCTTCGGGATGAGCATGGCGATCCCGTTCGACTGCTACCTGATCGACGAGGTCACGGCGGTCGGCGACGCGCGCTTCCAGCGGCGCTGCTCGGAGGTGTTCGCCGAGCGGCGCAAGTCGGCCGACGTCATCATGGTGTCCCACTCGATGGAGACCATCCGCGAGTGGTGCACGCAGGGCATCGTGCTGATCAACGGCCGCGCGATCATCTACGAGGACGTCAACGACGCGATCGAGGTCTATCGCCGCCTGAACGCGTGAGGATGCGCGGCGCGGCGGACATCGTTTCGCCGCGCACGAAGCCGAGGGTGGTCGCCGCCTCCGCCGGGACAACGGAAACAGCAGGTCCATGAACGTCGAGATCCGCAATCCCCAGGGCCAGCCGCTGACGACCGCCGACCGGTCCAAGGCGGTGGCGGAGTCGCTGAGCCAGATCGCGCGGCTGTCCCGCTTCGCCGACCGCAAGAAGGGCATCCGCTCCTACCAGAGCCACGTGAAGAGCGATCCGTGGCTGCCGATCCTGTTCGTGCTCTGCTTCGTCCTGCCGACCGCGCTCGGCGGGATCTATTACGGCCTCATCGCCTCCGACCGCTTCGTCACCGAGGCGCGCTTTGCGCTGCGCCCGGCGCTCGGCGGCGCCGAGAAGGCGACCCCCGACGCGGTCGGCACCAACGCCGGCGTTCCCAAGGAGATGCTGGCCCAGGACGTGCTGATCACGCACCAGTACGTCCTCAGCCGGCCGATGCTGGAAGTCATTCAGGCGAAGCTGCCGATCCGGGAATGGTTCAGCCGGGATCAGATCGACTTCCTCTCCCGCTTCGACGCCGAGAAGCCGATCGAGAAGTTCCTGAAATACTGGCGCGAGCGCGTGAACGTCGAGCTCGAGGGCAGCTCCGGCATCATGTCGCTGACGGTGTCGGCATTCGACCCGGCCGAGTCGCTGGCGATCACCAAGGCGGTGATGGCGGAAGCCGAGCGGATGGTGAACGATCTCAGCATGCGCGCGCGCACCGACGCGGTCGCCGAGAGCAACCGCGAGATGCGCCTCGCCGAGGAACGCCTCGCCAAGATCCGCCTCGCGGTGCGCGACCTGCGCAACCGGGACGGCGTCCTCGACGCGCAGAAGGCCAACGAGACCAATCTGAAGGTGATCGGCGAGCTTCGTGCCGCGCGCATCAACCTGTCGGTTCAGCTGACGATGTCGCTGCGCGACCTCGCACCGGAATCGCGCCGGATCCAAGACATGAAGGCGCAGATCAAGGACCTCGACGACAACATCAGCCGGATCGAGCGTCAGTCGGCTAGCCAGGATCCGGAGCAGAAGCGCCTGCTCTCCGACGCGCTGACGCGGTTCGAGGCCTTGGACAACGAGCGCAAGGACACCGAGAAATACTACGCCAAGGTCATCGCCGCCAACGAGCGCGCGCGGATGATCGCGGCGCGGCAGATCGAGTTCTTCAGCCCGATCGTCGAGCCGGTGCTGGCGGAATCCTCGACGCAGCCGCGGCGCCTGCTGATGAGCAGCCTGGTCGCGGCGGGCGCGGCGGTGTTCTTCGCCGCCGCCCTGTTCGCCCGCAAGCAGATGGCCTGATCGCCGCAAGGCGACCAGGTTCGGGCGGTCAGCGGCGGTCCGATCCGAAGGTCTGCGTCGGCGCAGGCGGCGTGCCGGCGGCCTTGTGCTCCTCCGCCGGCAGCAGGGTGTGACCGCTCTCGGTGTCGAGCCCCGTCGTGGTCGAGCCCGCGGCGCCGATCGCGGTCGACCCGATCTCGCCCCTCGCCCCGTCCGAGCCGGTCATCCCGCCGGTCCAGCCCTGTGCCCGCCAGCCCTGCGCCCGCTCGTCGAGATCGATCGAGCCGTGCCGATCGAGGATGGCGAGGACGCGGTCGGCATGGCCCTCGTCGACGCGCGCGGTGACGAGGGTCCCGCCCCGGCGCACGCCCTCCGCATAGGTCTCCGCCTCGTGCTCGCTGAGGCCGGCGCCGGTCAGCGCGCCGAGCAGCCCGCCCGCCGCCGCGCCGACGCCGGCGCCGGCCGCGGTCGCGATGAGCCAGCCCGCCGCCACCACCGGGCCGATGCCGGGAATCGCCAGCATCCCGAGCCCCGCCAGGAGGCCGGCGCCGCCGCCGAGCACGGTGCCGAGCGTCGCGCCAGTGCCGGCGCCTCCGACGTTGGCGTCGTTCGGGTCGGACGAGCGCGTCGGATCCCCGACGGGGGCCAAGCGCCCGGCGTGCCGATCCTCGGCGTTGTTTGCGACGATGCTGATGTCGCCGTGCGGGATGCCCTCGGCCTCGAGCTTGTCGACCGCGCGGGCCGCCGCGTCGTAATCGTCGAACAGGGCGGTGATGGCTCGCATCGCCATGGGCATTCCTCCGGTGTCGAACCTCGGATCGCGCAAACCGCCTGGACGGCGGGCCCGATCCCGAGCCCGTTCAAGCCGCGGAATCCGAGCCGGGTTCCAGCTTGGCCTTAGGCATCGATCGCCTCCGTTAAGGCGCCGCTAACCATCCGCCCGGCAGATCTTGCCGGGTCCGCCCGTCGCGGGCGGGAGCGGTGGACATGAGCGAGACGGCGATCGCGTCGGAGCGGAGCGGAGGCCTGTCGGCGCTCGCCGGCTTCTCGATGCCGAACCGCGCCAGCCTCGATGCGCTCACCAAGCGCACCGACCTGTTCTTCGCCACCGCGGTGATGGGCATCCTCGCGGTGCTGATCTTCCCGCTGCCGTCGGTGCTGCTCGACCTGCTGCTCGCCGTGTCGATCATCATGTCGGTGCTGATCATGATGACCGGGCTGTTCATCGACAACCCGCTCGAGTTCACCGTCTTCCCGACGCTGCTGCTGATGGCGACCATGCTGCGGCTGGCGCTCAACCTCGCCTCGACCCGGCTGATCCTCGGGCACGGTCACGAGGGCACGGCGGCGGCCGGCCACGTGATCGAAGCCTTCGGCAACTTCGTGATGGGCGGCAACTTCGTCATCGGGATCATCGTGTTCGCGATCCTGATCATCGTGAACTTCGTCGTGATCACCAAGGGCTCGGGCCGCATCGCCGAGGTCGCGGCGCGGTTCACCCTCGACGCGATGCCCGGCAAGCAGATGGCGATCGACGCCGACCTCTCGGCCGGCCTGATCGACGAGAAGGTCGCCAAGGCGCGGCGCTCGGCGCTCGAGGAGGAATCGTCGTTCTTCGGCGCCATGGACGGCGCCTCCAAGTTCGTCCGCGGCGACGCGATCGCGGCCCTGCTCATCACCTTCATCAACGTTGTCGGCGGCATCATCATCGGCGTCGCGCAGCAGGACATGGCGATCGGCGCGGCGGCCAAGAGCTACACCCTGCTCACCATCGGCGACGGCCTCGCCTCGCAGGTTCCGGCGCTGATCGTCTCGACCGCGGCCGGCATCCTCGTCTCGAAGGCCGGCGTGAAGGGCTCGGCCGACAAGGCGCTCGGCAAGCAGCTCGCCAACTACCCGAAGGCGCTCGGCATGTCCTCGGGCGTGATGGTGCTGATCGCGCTGATGCCCGGCATGCCGATGCTTCCGTTCCTCGCCCTCGCCGGCGCCTCCGGCTACGCCGCCTGGCGGTTCGCGAAGACCGCCCGCGAGGCACCCCCGCTCGATGCCGCCGGCGTGCCGATGGACGCGGCGGCGGTGGCGGCCGCGGCCAAGGAGAAGGAGGAGACGGTCACCGACCTCCTGAAGCTCGACGAGCTCAAGCTCGAGATGGGCTACGCCCTCCTCGCCCTCGTCAACGGCGAGGGACAGGACCGGCTGACCGACCAGATCAAGGCGCTGCGCCGGCAGCTGGCGGCCGATCTCGGCTTCGTCATGCCCTCCGTTCGGATCCTCGACAACGTCCAGCTCGATGCCAACGCGTACGTCGTGCGCGTGAAGGAGATCGAGGCCGGAACCGGCCAGATCTTCCCCGGCCAATTCATGGCGATGGACCCGATGGGCGGGCAGGTGCAGCTTCCCGGCCAGCACATGCTGGAGCCGACCTTCGGCCTGCCGGCGACCTGGATCGACGCGTCCCTGCGCGATCAGGCCCAGCTCAAGGGCTACACGGTCGTCGATGCGGCCACCGTCGTCTCGACGCACCTCACCGAGATCATCAAGGCGCACGTCTCGGAACTTCTCAACCACGTCGAGGTCTCGAAGCTGCTGCGCGAGCTGTCCAAGGAGCACGCCGACCTGGTCAAGGAGGTCGTGCCCTCGCAGATCAACACCACCGGCATCCAGCGGGTGCTGCAATTCCTGCTGGCCGAGCGGGTCTCGATCCGCGACCTCGGCGCCATCGTCGAGGGCATCGCCGAGGTTGCCGGATCGATCAAGAACCCGCGCGACATCGTCGAGCACGTCCGCGCGCGGCTCGGCCGCCAGATCTGTGCGCAGTATCAGGGCGCCGACGGCATGCTGCCGATCATCACCCTGTCGCCGGCCTGGGAGCAGGCTTTCCTCGACTCGATCGTCGGCGAGCGCGACGAGCGCTACCTGGCGATGCAGCCCTCGAAGCTCACCGAATTCGTGCAGACGGTGCGCGACCGGTTCGAGACCGCCGCCCGCATGGGCGAGATGCCGGTGCTCGTCACCTCGGTCCAGGCCCGGCCCTTCGTCCGCTCGATCATCGAGCGCTTCCGCCGCGAGACGCCGGTGATGAGCCAGGCGGAGATTCACGCGCGGGCGCGGCTTCGCAACGTCGGCTCGGTCTGAGGTCCGGCGGCGGATAATCGAGCGGCAGGCTTCGAACGCCGCGGCGATAGGGAAATCGCGCGCGTTGCAGCGGATCCGGACCCGTGAAGATCAGGCGAACCCGGAAGGCGACCGGGCTCGCGCAGAGCAGGTAGTCGCGCAGGTTCGGCTCGTCCGGCAGGAACCACGCCGTGGTGAGGTAACGTGCGTCGTCCCGCACCCATCCGGGGATCGGCAATCCCCAACGGCGGCCGAGATGCTCGGCGATCGCACCGAGATAGGCGTCCGCGCGCCGATCGCCGACGAGTCCGGGATCGCCGGCGATCATCGCCGCCTGGCGCTCGATCTCGCCGTCGAGCGCGTAGAATGCGTCGAGAAACTCGCGGCTGTGATGATCCCATTCGCCATCCTCGCGGATGCGGATGGCGAGCGCGTGCAGCGTGGCGGGTCTCACGGCGACGCGTCCAGGACGCCCGGAAAGCGGAGTTGCGCATCGATCGGCGGGGCTTCGTCGTAGATCGACGCGTAGAGGGCGTGCAGGCTTTCCAGGTCGAGGATCCCGAGATGGGCGGCGAGCGCGCGGGCATCGTCCATGTCGCGCGTTCCGCGATCGAGGCTGCTCAGGGCGCGGAGCTTCATGGCGAGGAGATAGTGCGGACGGGCCACGAGCGTCCTCAGCCCCGGGGGGCCCTCGCTGGGATAGGTGCCCGACACATCGAACAAGCTCTCGGGCTCGTCGAGGGGCGTGAACATGCCGACGGCATTGTTGAGCCAGTCGGGATCGAGGCCCATCAGCCCGGCGACCCGGGCGACGGATGGCGCGAGCGTCGCCTCGTCGAAACCTTCCCGCACCACCGCGTCGACGTCCCGCGTCGATCGCCGCCATGCGACGCGAAGGATCAGAGCGCCGCCACGGTGCACGGCCAGTTCGACGAAAAGGCCGCGCGCGGCCAGATCCGCTCCGAGGGCCTCAAGGGCCTGCCGCAAGCGCTCGTGGCCGAGCGGTTGCGCCATAAGCCCTGTCTCTCACACCGTCTTCTGCTTCAGGTCCCGCTCGATCTTCGCCGGATCGAGGCCGGGCGCGACGAGCGGCGGGTCCGGCGTGGGGGCTGCCGACGTCCCGGTCCCGCGCAGGGCGCCGGCCAGGCGGTTGCGCTCGTAGAGCAGCACCACGATCACCGAGATCAGGAACGGAAGCCAGAAATAGAACATCCGGAAGACGAGGAGCGCGGCGATGATCGAGGGCCGAGCGATGTCGGGCATCGCCACCACGAAGACCAGCTCGAACACGCCGAGGCCGCCCGGCGCGTTCGAGACCAGCGCCGCCGAGAACGAGGCGAGGAAGACCGCAAGGACCACGAGGAAGCCGGGATTGTGCGCCTCGGGCAGCGCGAAATAGATGATGCCGGCGGCCCCCAGCAGCTCAAGCGGGGCCGCGATGATCTGCCGGATCATGATCGGCGGGCGCGGGTACTCGAGCTTGAACGACCGGATCGTCAGCGGCTTCAGCCGGAGCAGCGAGCCGGCGATGTAGAGCGCGACCGCGCCGAGCAGGACAGCGCCGAGGGTGCGGGCGGTGCTCGGGTTGGTGAGGATTGCCGGCAGGTAGCCCTGGAGGCGCGTCAGGGTATCGGGGAGCGCGACGAGCACGAAGCCGCCGAGCAGGATCGTCCCGAGGCCGAAGGTGAAGGAGCACAGGGCCACGAGCACCGCGACCTGCGCGGCCGACAGGCCCTTGGCGGTGTAGGCGCGGTAGCGCACCACCGCCCCGGAGAATACCGAGGCGCCGATGTTGTGCGACAGCGCGTAGGTGGTGAAGGAGCAGACCGAGACGAAGAACGTTGAGATGTGCGTCACGCCGAGATGCAGCAGCGCGATCCGGTCGTACCAAGCCAAAGCGGCGTACGCGACCAGCGTCGACAGGGCGGCGAGCAGGAAGCGGTGCGGCGGGATGGCGGCGAGGCTACCCTTGATCTCCGACAGCGAGATGCCGCGCAATTCACGAAACAGCAGGTATCCGGAGACGATCACCGCGGCGAGGCCGACGATCGGCCAGATGAAATCGCTGATCTTCTTCATGGACACCGACACCTCGGGGGGAACGCCCCTGATGCGTCAGGACGCGACGCATCGCAAGCACGCCCGCGGGAGCGCGCCTGCGCGGTCTGATGTCATCGGATCATGACGGTTTCGTGCCGCCTTGCCTCTCGCGCGGACGCGCCCGCGCCTGAGGCGCTGGGGCGCGGCTCGCCTCAGGCGCGGGCGCGGGCGAGGCCGATCCCGTCCATCGCCGCCTGCTCGCGGACGGCTTCCGCAGCGCGCTCGGCCGAGCGCTCGCGATCGTCGAGGATCTCGACCTTCTTCAGGTCCTCGAACGCCTCGCCGAGCTCAGCCTTGGCCTCGGCGAGCTGGCCTTCCAGGGCGATCGCCGATTGGCGCATGTTGTCCCGGCGCGTGGCGGCGGCGCGGGCGTAGGTCGGGTAGGCGAAATGCCCGATGTCGGTGATACCGGCGCGGGCCTCCTCGTGGACGACCTCGCGGTCGAGCTCCATCGCCATGCGCTGGAAGTCGGCCATCATCATCTCGATCTGGGTGACGCGGCGGCGCTTCTCGTCGACCTGAAAGCGGCGCAGCCGGATCAGCGTGTCACGCGATTTCATGGGATACGCTCACTCCACACAACGCAGGAGATCCAGGCATATGACCCGAGGAGCGGAGGCGGCGAAGGGCCGCCGCACCGCACGTCTCAGGAACCGCCCACGATCTCCGCGAGCCGTGCGTAACCATCGCCGATGGAGGTTGCTTCTTCCTTACCCTGCCCCAGAAAAGCCTCCAATCGCGGCATGAGCGCCACCGCCTCGTCGACCTCGGCCGAGGCGCCGGCGCGGTAGGCGCCGAGGCGGATCAGCTCCTCCATGTCGGCGTAGGTCGCGAGCAGCTTGCGCGCCCGCCGCACCACCGGGAGGAAGGCCGGGTCGCAAGACCGCGGCATGGTGCGCGAGACCGAGCGCAGCACGTTCACCGCCGGATAGCGCCCGCGCTCGGCGATGGAGCGCTCCATCACGATGTGCCCGTCGAGGATGCCGCGCACCGCATCCGCCACCGGCTCGTTGTGGTCGTCGCCTTCCACCAGCACCGTGAACAGCGCCGAGATCGTCCCCTCCCCCACGCCGGGGCCGGCGCGCTCGAGCAGGCGCGGCAGCTCCGAGAACACCGTCGGGGTGTAGCCCTTGGCGGTCGGCGGCTCACCGGCGGCAAGGCCGATGTCGCGCTGGGCCATGGCGAAGCGCGTGATCGAATCGATCATGCACAGCACCTTGGCGCCCTGATCGCGGAAATGCTCGGCGACGGAGAGGGTCACGTAAGCGGCGTTCCGGCGCATCAGGGCCGGCTCGTCTGAGGTCGCGACCACGACCACGGACCGGGCGAGGCCGGCGGCGCCGAGGTCGTCCTGCAGGAATTCCTGAACCTCGCGGCCGCGCTCGCCCACGAGACCGATCACCGCGACGTCGGCGACGGTGTAGCGCGCGAGCATCGACAGCAGCACGGACTTGCCGACGCCGGAGCCGGCGAAGATGCCCATGCGCTGCCCGGCGCACATCGTCAGGAAGGTGTTGAGGCAGCGCACCCCGAGATCGAGTGGCGTCCCGACGCGGCGTCGGGCATGGGCGGGCGGCGGGTCGGCCCGCAGCGGGTAGATCTCCGGCCCGCTGGCGAGCGGGCCGAGGCCGTCCACCGGGCGGCCCAGCGCATCGACGACGCGCCCGAGCCAGGCCGGCGAGGGCCGGATCGCGCCCGCGGCCTCGTCGCGGACGAAGGCGGGGCAGCCGCGGCGGACGCCCTCGAGCGAGCCGAACGGCATGGCGAGCGCCCGGTCGCCCTGAAAGCCGATGATCTCGCACGGGATCAGCCCGGCGCTGCCGGCGCCCTCGACGTCGAGCCGCCCGCCGAGCCGCATCGCGGCGACGGGGCCTGCGACCTCGACGAGCAGGCCGCGAATCGCGACGACCCGTCCGTAGGTCTCCAGCGGCTCGACGCGCTCCAGCCCGGCGCGGATTCCCGAGAGCGTCCGTGCCGCGGTCCCACCCTGGTCCTGCGTCATTCCTGAAGCCCTAACGGTTCGTTTACCTCCCTCCTTAACACTGCGGTCATCGGGCTTGTAGCGGGGCCGATCGCAGTGCTGGTCCGGGTCCCTCGATCCGCTCAGGACATGCGTGCTGGATGTGGCGGAACGGTCACAAACGGGTGCGGCCCGTTATGGGTGAAGGACTTGGCTGGGGCGGGGGGCGCGGCGTCGGCCGCGGACGGTTTGTGCGGTGAGAACAGACCGCAAACACCGGACGCAAAAAGGTCGAGGCGGGGTCAAACGATCGCTTGCCACACAGAATCAGGTTTTGTTAACGATTAACGAATAGCGTTTCACGTCAATGACGATGGGGCGTCCGTCCACAGGCCGGTGGCGGACGAATGGCGGCGACGTGTCCGAACGCTGATACGGCCGGCCGGGCTGGGGATCGACGATGCGGGTACTTCTGATCGAGGACGACGGCGCCACGGCGCAGAGCATCGAGTTGATGCTCAAGTCCGAGAACTTCAACACCTACACCACCGATCTCGGTGAGGAAGGAATCGATCTCGGCAAGCTCTACGATTACGACATCATCCTGCTCGATCTGAACCTGCCCGACATGTCGGGCTACGAAGTGCTTCGCAACCTTCGCGTCGCCAAGGTCAAGACGCCGATCCTGATCCTGTCGGGCATGGCCGGCATCGAGGACAAGGTGAAGGGCCTCGGCTTCGGCGCCGACGACTACCTCACCAAGCCGTTCCACAAGGACGAGCTCGTGGCCCGCATCCACGCGATCGTCCGCCGCTCGAAGGGCCACGCCCAGTCGGTGATCACCACCGCCGACCTGATCGTGAACCTCGACCAGAAGACCGTCGAGGTCGCCGGCTCCCGCGTCCACCTCACCGGCAAGGAGTACCAGATGCTGGAGCTCCTCTCGCTGCGGAAGGGCACGACGCTGACCAAGGAGATGTTCCTCAACCATCTCTACGGCGGCATGGACGAGCCCGAGCTGAAGATCATTGACGTGTTCATCTGCAAGCTGCGGAAGAAGCTCGCCAACGCCAGCCAGGGCAAGAACTACATCGAGACCGTCTGGGGCCGCGGCTACGTGCTGCGCGAGCCGATGGACGCCGAGGAGCGCATCGCCGTCTGATCCTCGCCCGCCCCGGCTCTTCCCTCTACAGGCACCCGCGGATCGCTCCGCGGGTGCCTTCTTCGTTGCGGCGGCCGGTTTCGCCGCTCGGCCGTTCAACGGTCGCGCTTGTCTTCGGGCCCAACCAGGGATATCCACGCTGCCTGCGTCGCCGGCCCCGCACATCTCCGTGCGGTCCCGAGATCGGCGCCGAGGAGAGACGAGCCTTGGCCAGCGCCGGCTCAGCACCCGTCATCGTCGAGGCCGCGACCGCGGCGTCGCTGACGCGCGCCCTCCGCTCGCTTCTGCTTACCCGCCCCTGAGGGCCGTCCGGGCGTTCGCCTGGGCCTTCAGGGGATCGCATGGCCGACCTCACAGGCTTCGAAGGCCGCCCGATCCGCTCGGCGGGGGCGCGCCGCGACAGGGTGGACAACCGATGACCAGCGTTTCCGAGACGAAAAAAGACCGCGTCGTGATCTTCGACACGACGTTGCGCGACGGCGAGCAATGCCCGGGCGCGACCATGACCCTTGACGAGAAGCTCGCCGTCGCCGAGCTGCTCGACGCGATGGGCGTCGACGTCATCGAGGCCGGCTTCCCGATCGCCTCGAACGGCGACTTCGAGGCCGTCTCGGAGATCGCCCGCCGCGCCAAGCGCGCCACCATCGCCGGGCTCGCCCGCGCCATCCCCGCCGACATCGCCCGGGCCGGCGAAGCGGTGCGGCACGCCCGCCAGGGGCGCATCCACACCTTCGTCTCGACCTCGCCGATCCATCTCGCGCACCAGATGCGCAAGACCGAGGACGAGGTCGTCGAGATCATCCTCAAGACGGTGGCGCAGGCCCGCGACCTCGTCGCCGACGTCGAGTGGTCGGCGATGGACGCGACCCGCACGCCGATCGACTACCTGTGCCGCTGCGTCGAGGCGGCGATCAGGGCCGGCGCGACGACGATCAACCTGCCCGACACCGTCGGCTACGCGACGCCGGGCGAGTACCGCGCGATGTTCGAGGCGGTGCGCGCGCGCGTGCCGAACGCCGACAAGGCGATCTTCTCGGTCCATTGCCACAACGATCTCGGCCTCGCGATCGCCAACACGCTGGCCGGCATCGAGGGCGGCGCGCGGCAGGTCGAGTGCACGATCAACGGCATCGGCGAGCGCGCGGGCAACGCGGCGCTTGAGGAGGTGGTGATGGCGATCCGCACCCGCTCCGACGTGCTGCCCTACGAGACCGGCATCGAATCGACGATGCTGACCCGGGCCTCGAAGCTCGTCAGCCACGCCACGAACTTCCCGGTGCAGTTCAACAAGGCGATCGTCGGCCGCAACGCCTTCGCGCACGAGAGCGGCATCCACCAGGACGGCATGCTCAAGCACGCCGAGACCTACGAGATCATGACCCCGGCCTCGGTGGGCCTCACCAAGACCAACCTGGTGATGGGCAAGCATTCCGGCCGCGCCGCCTTCCGCTCGAAGCTCGACGAGCTCGGATTGAGGTTGTCCGACAACCAGCTGCAGGACGTTTTCGAGCGGTTTAAGGCCTTGGCCGACCGCAAGAAGAACGTCTACGACGAGGACATCGAGGCGCTGGTCGACGAGAATCTCGCCACCGCGCACGACCGCATCCGCTTGGTCTCGCTCTCGGTCATCGCCGGCACGCGCGGGCCGCAGCGCGCGACGATGAAGGTTGCCGTCGACGGCAAGACGCTCACCGAGGAGGCTGACGGCAACGGGCCGGTCGACGCGGTGTTCAACGCGATCCAGGCGCTGGTGCCGCACGAGGCGCAGCTCGAGCTCTACCAGGTCCACGCGGTCACCGCCGGCACGGATGCCCAGGCGGAGGTCTCGGTGCGGCTGAAGGCCGGCGAGCGCTCGATCACCGCACGCGGCGCCGACCCCGACACCCTCGTCGCCTCGGCCAAGGCCTACCTCTCGGCGCTGAACAAGCTCTCGGCCTCGGCCGTGCGCCTCCACGCGCAGCACGCGGCGGCGGAGTAGGCCGAAAACCGACCGGCCCGGGGGAAAATTCCCGCTCGCGGGCAAAAACCGCGAACACGGGGTGGACAGCCCCCGGCCCGGTTGGTATCAGCCCGCATCGCAGCGGGACTTGGTGGACCGCGGCGGATCGCTCAATGCGATCGGGCGCATAGCTCAGTTGGTAGAGCAGCTGACTCTTAATCAGCGGGTCCTAGGTTCGAACCCTAGTGCGCCCACCAAAGAATTCCGAACTTCGATGATGTGAGGGCAGGACGCGGTCGCGCGTCCTGCCCTTCTTCGTTTGGTCCGGCGCCAGCGATCACGCGTGTCTCGCCGATTCGGCCTCGCGCCTGCATTCTGCATGCAGTTTGGCCCGGGCCTTGCTGGATCCCGCCGTCAGCGTGGAGCCGGTGATGGATGCGATTGCGAACGGCCGGGACGTGCAGCTCGCCCTGCGGGGCATCCGCAAGGCGTTCCCGGCGAAGGGTGGTGCCGTCCCGGTGCTCGACGGGCTGAGCTTCGACATCTACGAGCGCGACTTCGTCAGCATCATCGGGCCGTCCGGCTGCGGCAAGACCACGGTCTTCAACGTGATCGCCGGCCTGCTCGAGCCCGACGAGGGGACGATGCGCTTTCGCGGCGAGATCGTGCCCGGCCTGTCCGGCCGCGTCGGCTACATGATGCAGAAGGACCTGCTGTTCCCCTGGCGCACGGTCCTGCAGAACGTGATGCTCGGCCTGGAGATGAAGGGCGTCGACGCCAGGGCCGCCACCGAGACGGCACGGGACTACCTCGCCCGCTTCGGCCTGTCCGGCTTCGAGAACGCCTACCCCAAGACCCTGTCGGGCGGCATGCGGCAGCGCGCGGCGCTGATCCGGACGCTGATCATGGATCCGGACATCCTGCTCCTCGACGAGCCGTTCTCGGCGCTCGACTACCAGACCCGGCTCTACCTCGAAGGCGTGCTCCTCGACGCGGTCGAGACCTTCCACAAGACCGTCGTGCTCGTGACCCACGACATCGACGAGGCGGTGGCGCTCTCGAAGCGCGTCGTGGTGCTGGGCAATCGCCCGACCCGGGTGAAGGCGGTGCACGACATCGCGCTCAGCGATCGGTCGCCGATCGGCGCCCGCAGCGATCCGCGCTTCTCCGAGTATTTCAATACGCTCTGCGGCGAGCTCGACATCCAGACCAGCGCGAGGGCGGCCTGATGGCGATCCAGATCCTATCCCACGAACAGGCACCGCCGGAGGCGGCGAGCCGACCGACGCCGCCGGCCCGACGCCGCCGGCCCGGTGCCCTGGCACGGGCGATCGACACCACGCTCGGGCGCGGACTGATCCAGCTCCTCGCGGTGGCCGTGTTCTTCGCGGCTTGGGAGGTCGCGGTCGATGCCGGCTGGCTCACCGAGTTCCTGGTCGGCGCGCCCTCGGGCATCTGGCGGGTGTTCGTCAAGAGCGTGCTCGACGGCAGCCTCGCCCACGACACCTGGCTCACGGTGGTGGAGGCCATCCTGGGCTTCGTGATCGGCACCGCGATCGGCTCGGTCGCGGGGCTCGGGCTCTGGTACTCGGTGCTGGTGGCGCGGATCGTCGAACCGTTCATCGTCGCGATCAACTCGGTGCCGAAGATCGCGCTCGCCCCGATCGTGATCCTGTGGTTCGGCACCGGGTTCGTCTCGAAGGTCGCGCTCGCGGTCTCGCTGACGGCGCTGGTCGCGCTGATCGCGGCGTACCAGGCCGCCCGGGACGCCGATCCCGACCTGCAGGCGCTGCTGGCCTCGATGGGCGCCTCGAAGAACCGGATCTTCCGCTCGGTGATCGTGCCCTCGACGCTGCCCGCGATCATCGGGATGTTCCGGATCAACATCGGCTTCGCGCTGGTCGGCGCGGTCGTCGGCGAGTTCATCTCGTCCCAGGCCGGGCTCGGCCACCTGATCTACAACGCCTCGTCGCTCTACGACCTCAACGCCGTCTGGGTCGGGCTGTTCGTGCTGATGTTCGTCGGCTTCCTGCTCTACCACGTCATCGATTTCGCCGAGCGCCGCATCCTGCCGTGGCGGCAGGTCGACACCGCCGGCAGCGTCCAAGTCTGAGTTCCAAGCCGGCGGAGCGCGGCTCGCCGCGGCCGTCCGCCCCGCCCTTCCCGCCAGCAGAACGAGAGCCTTCCGATGATCCAGCGTCGTCCCCTCATCGCGACCGTCGCCGCGGCCTGGCTGATGGGGGCCCTGCCCGCCTCGGCGGCGGCGCTGAAGGCGACCGTGAGCCAGGCCTTCCAGTCGATGCTCTACCTGCCGCTCTACGTCGCTCTGGACGAGGGCCTGTTCGAGAAGGCCGGCATCGACGTGACCAAGGAGACGGCCGGCGCGCCGAGCGTCGCGCTCTCGGCGGTGATCTCGAAGAGCGCGCAGTTCTCGATCCACGGCCCGGAATGGACCGCGGTGGCGGCCTCGAAGGGCGCGCCCGTCGGCGTCATCGCCAACGTCGTCAACGGTGCCGCCGTGTGGATCGCGACGACGCCGGACTTCGTCTTCAAGGACGTGAAGGACCTCAAGGGGCAGACCATCGTCACCGGGTTGATGCCGACGACGAGCACCTCGCTGTTCCTCAAGCTCTTGAAGGAGAACGGCCTGTCGAAGGACGACGTGACGCTGACGCAGGTGCAGCTCGGCACCGAGCCGGGCCCGTTCCTGGCCGGCCAGGCCAAGGTCGCCGTGCTGTACGAGCCCGGCCTCGATCAGGTCGCCGCCAAGGGGATGAAGGTCGTCCTCGGCTTCCCCGAGAAGTACGGCCCCTACGCGTTCTCGGCGGTGAGCGCGCGCAAGGATGTCGATCCGGCGGTGGCGCAGGCCTTCGTCGACGGCATGCAGGCGGCGATCCGGCTGATGCAGTCCGATCCGGCCAAGGCGGTCGCGGTGGCGAAGAAGGAGTTCCCCAACCTCGATCCGACCGTGGTCGAGGCTGCGGTCAAGCGCATGATGGGCGACAAGGTCTATCCGGAGAGCGTCGACATCACGTCCGATGCCCTCAAGATCGCCCTCGATACGCAGATCGCCCTCGGCAACCTCGCGGCCCAGCCGGACTACGCGACCTTCGTGCGGCGCGATTTCATCATCAAGGCGATGGCCGGCCAGTAGCGCCCGGTGCCGTCCGCGATCTCAGCGCGGATGGTCCCCGTCTCAGCGGGCGGCCGGACGCGACGATCGGAGGGACTTCGCTGCCATCGACGCGCTCGGTGGCAGATCGTTCGCGCTCGGAACCGCCGCGTCCTTCTCCGGGAGGGGGCCGGGCTTCTTCGCATCCCGCCCGCGCTCGAAGCCGTAGCCGAGGTTCACGCCGGCATAGGCGCCGGTGAAATCCTCGGCCCTCGCCTGCTGCGCCGTGGCGAGGGCGAGCAGGATGCCGAACGGTACGGCACGACGCATGAGATGTCTCCGATTGCCGTCCCGGAACGCAAAACGGCGGCCCCGTGAGGGACCGCCGTTTTCAATCGCATCGGGAACGCGGCGGAAGCGAGGCCGCCGCGTTCGCCAAAAATGCCGCCGATCAATCGTCGACGTTGATGCTCTGAGCCTCGCGGCCCTTCTGGCCGTCGACCACACCGAGCGTCACGGTCTGACCCTCGGCAAGCGACTCGAGGCCGGCCCGCGACAGGGCGGAGCGATGGACGAACACGTCCTTGCCGCCGTCGTTCACCGACACGAAGCCGAAGCCCTTGGCCGGG
Source organism: Methylobacterium sp. E-016 (assembly GCF_022829745.1). NCBI lineage: Bacteria > Pseudomonadati > Pseudomonadota > Alphaproteobacteria > Hyphomicrobiales > Methylobacteriaceae > Methylobacterium > Methylobacterium sp. E-016. The sequence continues at coordinate 56,693 of NZ_JAKSYF010000040.1, read as the reverse complement.
TCGTACCACTTCACGGTGCCCTGCATCTCGGTCGAGGGGCCCGAGGCGACGCGGCCACCGCCGCCGTAACCGCCGCCGCCGCCACCGAAGCCGCCACCGGCGCCGCCGTAACCACCGCCGGCACCGTAGCCGCCGGCGCCGCCGAAGCCGCCGGCGCGCGGGGGACGCGCATCGCGCATCTCACGCCGGGGCGGAGCCGCCTCAGCCGTCGAGGTGTCGACGCTGGTCACGTTGGTGACCTGCGGACCCTTCTGGCCCTGCGCGGTCTGAACGGTGAGCCGGGTGCCCGGCAGCAGGTCGTCATGGCCGGCTGCCTCGACGGCGCGGATGTGGAGGAAGGCGTCGCCCGAGCCGTCGCCGAGCTCAACGAAGCCGAAGCCCTTCTCCTTGTTGAACCACTTGACCGTGGCATCGCGCTCCGGGCCCGTAGGGGCCGCCGCAGCCCGGGGAGCGCCGCGATCGAAACCACCGCCGCCGCCACCGAACCCGCCACCGCCGCCGCCGAAGCCGCCGCCACCGTATCCGCCGCCACTCGGGGGAGCCTGATCAGGCCATCTCGGCTCTGCGCCACCCTCATCGAAGCCGCGCTTCTGCGGCCCCCGGAAATCACGACCACGTCCCATCGAAAGCTCGCCAAAAACCGTCCGCCGACCACGTCTCGAATACCGCGTGCGCGCCATCCCAGACAGCTCACGCCCCGCACTCCCATTACCCCCGGTCGCGGTAACCAAGAATAACGCCTCAGTCCTGACGCAATTGGCCGTTGACCGCAAGGACCTTGTTGTCGATCCGCTCGGAGTTCCATCACTTTCTCGTCGTCGTGAAACCCAGGCTTGCAGAGCGCGCCGTGTTAGGGAAGCGCAAAGGCCGGGCGCGTATGAAGGGGGACAGGCTCCCGCATCCGCCGGGGCCCGCGTGCCGCCCCCTCGATGATCGCGACCCCGACCTTCCCGGACTTCTCCGCCCTCGTGGTCGACGAGAGCCTCTACATCCGTCGAATCGTGCGCGACATGCTGATGCGCGTCGGCATCAAGCGGGTGCTGGAGGCGCCGGACGGGGCCGAGGCGCTCGGCGTGCTCGCCGAGAGCAAGCCCGACCTGACGATCATCGACTGGGACCTGGCGATCCTCTCGGGCGAGGAGTTCATCCGGCTGGCGCGCACGCCCTCGACCTCGCCCTGCCCGACGATTCCCATCATCCTGATGCTCGCCCAGCCGCGTCGGAACGTCGTCGACCGCGCGATCACCCTCGGCGTCAACGAGATCATCGCGAAACCGTTTTCGCCCAAGACGTTGTGGTCGCGCCTCGACGAGGTGATCAACCGGCCGCGACCCTACTCCCAGGTGAAGAGCCTGCTGCGGCCGACCTCCCGCGCCGCCAGCCTCGCCAAGGCGATGGCCTGACGCGACCGCGTGATCGCGCATCGCATCCGATGTCTCGGCGGCCGGGTCTCGGCGTCGGGCGAATGGTTTTCGATCCTCGTCGCGGGTTGCGGTCGCGCCGACGGCCGTGGATGCAGTCCCGGCATTCGTGAACGGGACGTTGCAGTTCGCCGCCGAGCGAGTAGGGTCGAGCGTGAATGATGGCCGGGCGGTTCGCCGGGGCCAGGGATGGGAAAGCGCGGCGACGCCGATGAGGGACGAGAGTGGCGCGACCGCGCCGGCCCGCCCCCAGGGCGCGCCACCGGCAGGGGCACCCGGTTCCGCCCCCGCGGTCTCGCATCGCGACATGCGCCGCAACGCCTACGCGGCCCTGGATCTCGGCACCAACAACTGCCGCCTGCTCATCGCCGAGCCGTCCTCGCACGGCTTCCGGGTGATCGACGCGTTCTCGCGCATCGTCCGGCTCGGCGAGGGACTCGGCAGCTCCGACCGGCTCAGCGAGGCGGCGATCGAGCGGACGATCGACGCGCTGCGGATCTGCAAGGGGAAGATGCGCGCCCGCGGCGTCGGGCGGGCCAAGATCATCGCCACGGAGGCCTGCCGGCTCGCCGTGAACGGTGCCGAGTTCGTCGCGCGCGTGCGGGCCGAGGTGGGCCTCGATCTCGAGATCGTCGACCGGCAGACCGAAGCCTATCTCGCCGTCACCGGCTGCGCCGCGCTCGCCGACCCGCAAGCCGAATCGGTGGTGATCTTCGACATCGGCGGCGGCTCGACCGAGATCGCCTGGCTCGACGGCTCGGCCGCCAACCCCTCGACCGATCCGACCCTGCGCATCCGCGCCTGGGATTCGCTGCCGGTCGGCGTCGTCACCCTGGCCGAGCGCCACGGCGGCTCCGAGGTGACGCGGATGATGTTCGAGGGCATGGTCGAGGAGGTGGCCGAGATGCTGGGCCCCTTCGCGATCCGCGCGGCGGCCGCGGCGACGGCGCCCGGCTTCCACCTGCTCGGAACCTCCGGCACCGTCACCACCATCGCGGCGATGCACCTGCGCCTCGTGCGCTACGAGCGCCGCCGGGTCGACGGGCTGTGGATGAGCGACGCCGAGGTCGCCGGTGCGATCGACGACCTGCTCGACACGCGGCTCGACCAGCGGGCGGAGAACCCGTGCATCGGCCGCGACCGCGCCGACTTGGTCCTCGCCGGCTGCGCGATCCTGGAGGCGATCCGCCGTGCCTTCCCGGCCGAGCGCCTGCGCATCGCCGATCGCGGCCTGCGCGAAGGATTGTTGATGAACATGATGCGGGAAGACGGCGTGTGGCGCCGCGGGGGCTACCGGTGACCGACAGGCGTGGCGGAGCGGGCGCGACGGGCGGAGTCCGCGGCGATCTCAAGCAGCGGGTGAAGACCGGGCGCGGGCGCACCCATTCGCAGAAGAGCTGGCTCGAGCGCCAGCTCAACGATCCCTACGTCCAGCGGGCCAAGCGCGAAGGATACCGCTCGCGGGCGGCCTTCAAGCTGATGGAGATCGACGAGCGCTTCAAGCTGCTGAAGCCCGGCCAGCGCATCGTCGATCTCGGCGCCGCCCCCGGCGGCTGGTCGCAGGTCGCGGCGAAGATCGTCGGCGAGACCGGCCGCATCGTCGGAATCGACCTGCTCGAGATCGAGCCGATGCCGGGCGTCGAGTTCATCACCCTCGACTTCCTCGACCCCGAGGCGCCGAGGCGCCTCACCGGCCTGCTCGGCGGCCCGGCCGACCTCGTGCTGTCCGACATGGCCGCCAACGCCACCGGCCACAAGAAGACCGATCACCTGCGCATCATCGGGCTCGCCGAGACCGCGGCCGAGTTCGCCCGGGAGGTTCTGGCGCCCGGCGGCGCCTACCTCGCCAAGGTGCTGCAGGGCGGCACCGAGACCGCTTTGCTCACCGACCTCAAGCGCGACTTCTCCCTCGTGCGGCACGTCAAGCCGAATGCCAGCCGCGCCGATTCGAGCGAGCTCTACGTGCTGGCGACCGGCTATCGCGGGCCGACGCCGGCCCTTGCCCTCGCCGAGGCGGACGGGGACTGATTAGCGGCGCTGCGCCTGCTGCGCGCACGGGTGGTTTGGCTCGAAACGCCGGTGCCGTGGCACCCATGCCGGCTCGGTGACCTGCCGCGAGAGCCTATCGCTCGACGCCCGCTGTCACTGCCGGGAGGCCTGGATCTCACGTCTCTCCGGCCCGTTCTCTGCGTCCGAGCGTATCCCGACCGGGTGAAGGCCGGATCGGCCCTTCGGGGACCGACCTTCGGATACGAAAAAGGCCGCCCCGGAGATCCGGGGCGGCCTGTCTCGCGGGAATGATGGCGTCTACTCGACCGAGGAGGCGCCGTCCGGTGCCTTGGTCTCCGGCGAACCTTCGGCCTCGGTCCCCTCGAAGCGCGGGCGCCGCCGGCGACGGACCTTCGGAGCCGGCGCGTCCTCGCTTTCGGCCGTGGGCGGGCTCGGCGCCTGCGCCTCCGCCACGGGCGCTTCGGCGGCCGGCGGCAGGCGGGGCGGCGTCATCAGGAAGGCCGGGAGGCCGGCCGCATCCTCGGCGACGGGCCGCGGCTCCTCGCGGCGACGCTCGCGCCGGGCCGGAGCCTCGGCCCGGGCCGGCGCTTCCGCACGCACCGGCGCCTCGGCGCGGGCCGGCATCTCGGTCCGGGCCTCCTGGCGCGGCTCGCGGCGCGGCTGCTCCGTGCGTCCGTTCTCGTAACGGTTCTCGCGGGGCGCTTCGGCGCGCGGCTGCTCCTGACGAGACGGATCCTGGCGCGAAAGGTCCTGGCGCGGAAACTCGTCCCGCGGCTGATCGCGACGGTTGAACTCGGCGCGGTTGTCCTGCCGATTGTCCTGGCGCGGATACTCCTGACGCCCGTTCTCCTGCCGTCCATTCTCCTGCCGCCCGCTGTCCTGGCGGTTGAAGGTCTGCCGGGGCGCGTCCTGGCGATCGTAATCGGCGCGCTGGCCGTGCTCCTGGCGGCCCTGATCCTGCCGGCCGCCGTCCTGGCGGTTGCCGTCGGGACGCTGGTTGTCGAAGCGGGCGCCGTTGTCGAAGCGCGGCCGGTCGTTGCGGTTGTTCTGGAACCGGTCGCGGCGCTCCTGGCGGTCGCCGCGGTTCTGGTTCTGGCCGAACCTGTCCTGCTGATTGCGATCCTGGCCGCGATCCTGGCGCCCGTCCTGCTGGCCGCCCTCGCCGCGGTTGTCGTAGGGCTGCGGCTGTTGGCCCGGATCGCCGTATTCGGGTGCGTAGCCGGCATAGCCCTGGCCGTTGGCCTCGCCGCCCTGCTCGTCGTCGCCGTCCTCCATGTCGTCGTCGTACGACCGCGAGGCGTAGCCGGCGCCGGCCTGCGGGCGGCCCTGCTCCTGCGCGCCGGAGATGATCCGGAAATAGTGCTCGCCGTGCTGGAAGTAGTTCTCCGCCGCTACCGGGTCGCCCGCCGCCTGCGCGTCCCGCGCGAGCTGAGCGTACTTGTCGGCGATGTGCTGGGCGGTGCCGCGGACTTTGACGTCGGGTCCGTTGGATTCGTAGGACCGGGTCAGCGGGTTCGGGCCCTTCGGCCGGTTCCGGCCGCGCACCCGTCGGTTCTGGTTTGGTCTCATCGGTCTCAGATGACCCTCGTTACTGCGAAAGGCGCGTCTGGTCGGGGGGAAGGCTGGGGGCCGGGCTCCCGAGGCGCCGCAGTGCGGGTCCTCGCCGGCGCCCGCGGACGGATCATCGGAATTGATCCACGACCCGCTCGCCTACCAGCCGTCTGTCCCGATCCCTCGGGGCCTACGCTTGCGTCCAAGACGCCCGTCGATTGTCAGGTTCGAAAACCGCCGCGCCGCTGCTCGAACCCGAGCCTGCGTCTGATCGACGGTGGAGCGATCGGCCGCCACCCCGCAAAGGATGCGCTATACCGAACCTACGGCTTTCCGTCTTAACGGATCGTCCGCGAACCGCAAGTCGAGACGGGGGATCCAGCGCGAAGTTGATGGGGATTCCGGCGAATTTTGCGTGATCGGTGCCATAAATCCCCTATGCGGGCGCCTTGTCGGGCCGACCGACGAACGACGCGACCCGCGTATGCCCGGCGAGATCGCGCGTGATGCCGGTCTGTCGAAGGCCCGCCTTCCGGCCCAGCTCCGTCACGGCGTCCGCCTGATCGTAGCCGATCTCGAGGTGGAGCGAGCCGCCCGGCGCGAGCAACCCGCCTGCCGTCGCATCGACGATCCGTCGATAGGCCGCAAGCCCGTCGCCGCCGCCGTCGAGCGCGGCCATCGGATCGTGCTCGCGCACCTCGCGATCGAGGCCGGCGATCACGGCGCTGGCGATGTAGGGCGGGTTCGAGACCACCCGGTCGAACCGGCCCACGAGCGCATCGCACCAATCGCCGGCGACGAACAGGGTGCGATGGGCGACGCCGTTGTCGAGCGCGTTCGCGCGCGCCGTGCGCAGGGCATTCCAGGAGCGATCGAGGCCGATGCCGGTCGCGTTCGGCAGCGCGCTCAGCAGCGCGACCAGGATGCAGCCGCTGCCGGTGCCGAGGTCGAGGATGCGGAGCGGTACCGCCGGGTCCGAAACCGTTTCCAGCGTGGCGTCGACCAACGTTTCGGTGTCGGGCCGCGGCACCAGCGTTTCCGGGGACAGCCGGAACGGCAGGCCCCAGAACTCCCACGTTCCGAGGATGCGGGCCACCGGTTCTCCGGCAACGCGCCGGCGCGCGGCGGCCTCCAACCTGTCCGCGCCCTCCGACCCGAGGGCTCGGCCGCCGTGCAGCGCGAGGTCGACGGCGCGGAGATCGAGCACGCCGAGCATCAGGAAGCGGGCATCGCCCTCGGGTATGCCTTCCGCGGCGAAGCATTCGGCGAGGCGCCGCAGGGCAAGGCTGCGCGTATGATCCGGGCGGACGATGCGCGCGTCGGCCAGTCCGCTCACGCCATGCCTTCCGCGGCGAGCAGCTCGGCCTGATGCTCCGTCACGAGCGCGTCGACCAGCTCGTCGAGGGCGGTGCCGGCGAGCATCTCCTCCAGCTTGTACAGGGTGAGGTTGATTCGGTGGTCGGTCACCCGGCCCTGCGGGAAGTTGTAGGTTCGGATGCGCTCCGAGCGGTCGCCGGTGCCGACCTGCGACTTGCGGTCGGCGGCGCGGACCACATCCTTGGCCGAGCGCTCGGCATCGTAGAGCTTGGCCCGCAGCAGCGACATCGCGCGGGCGCGGTTCTTGTGCTGGGAGCGCTCCTCCTGGACGAAGATCACGATCCCCGATGGCAGGTGGGTGATGCGGATCGCCGATTCGGTCTTGTTGACGTGCTGGCCGCCGGCCCCCTGCGAGCGCATGGTGTCGATCTTCAGGTCGGCGTCGTTGACGACGATGTCGACCTCCTCGGCCTCGGGCAGGACCGCGACGGTGGCGGCGGAGGTGTGGATCCGCCCCTGCGCCTCGGTGTCGGGCACGCGCTGGACCCGGTGGGCGCCGCTCTCGAACTTCAGGCGGGCGAACACGCCGCGGCCCTTCACCTCCGCCACGACCTCGCGATAGCCGCCGACGGTGCCCTCGCTCTCGGAGATGACCTCGACCTTCCAGCCCTTGGTGTCGGCGTACTTGGCGTACATCCGGAACAGGTCGCCGGCGAACAGCGCGGCTTCGTCGCCACCGGTGCCGGCGCGGATTTCGAGGATCGCGCTCTTCTCGTCGGCCGCGTCCTTGGGCAGCAGCATCAGCTGCAGGTCGCGGTGCGCCTTGATCAGCGCGTCCTCGGCGTCGGGCTTCTCGGCGGCGGCGAGCGCACGCATCTCGGGGTCGCCGCCGGGCTCGTCGATCAGCGCCTCGACCTCGGCCAGGTTGGCGGCGGCGGCGCGATAGGCGTGGATGCCGGCGACGACGGGATCGAGATCCGACAGCTCGCGGGAGAGCTGGACGATGCTCTCCGAGCTCGCATCGCCGGCGGCGAGGGTGCCGGTGACGATGTCGTGGCGCACGAGGATGGCGTCGAGGCGGTCGGGGGGAAAGGGGATCATCGACCGGGGTCTACTCTGGGACGCTGACGGAAACGAGCCCGGTTTTCACGCTGGGCGGGGTCAGACCGGGATGCCGTGGGCCTTGGCGAAGGCGGCGAGCGCCGGGCGGATAGAGGCGCCGTCATGGGCGCGGGCCATCTCGGCGTCGATCACGTCGGCGATCGCCCGCGCGTCGAGGCTCAGCACCATCGCCTTGATCGGGCCGATCGAGGCGGGCGACATCGAGAGGTCGCGGAAGCCCATGCCGATCAGCGCCATCGCTTCGAGCGGCCGTCCGCCGATCTCGCCGCACACCGTCACCGGGCATCCGGCCGCGTTCGCGCGCTCGGCGATCAACCGGAAGGCGCGGATCGCCGCGGCGCAGAGCGGATCGAACCGGTCCGCGACGCGGCGGTTCTCGCGGTCGACCGCGAACAGGAACTGCATCAGGTCGTTCGAGCCGACCGACAGGAAGTCGGCCACCTGCGCGATCTCGTCGATCTGGAACAAGAGCGAGGGCACCTCGACCATCGCGCCGAGGCGGCAATCGCTCGGCAGCGGATGGCCGTGGCGGCGCAGATGCGCCTTCTCGCGATCGACGATCGCCTTGGCCCGGACGAACTCGTCGACCGTGGCAACCATCGGGAACATGATCTTGAGCGGGCGCCCGGCCGCCGCCCTCAGCAGCGCGCGCAGCTGCACACGAAGCAGCGCCGGCCGGTCGAGGCCGATCCGGATCGCGCGCCAGCCCAGCGCCGGGTTCTCCTCCTCGAGCTTGGGCATGTATGGCAGGATCTTGTCGCCGCCGATGTCGAGCGTCCGGATCGTCACCGGCCGGTCGCCGGTGGCGGCGAACACCGCCTCGTACAGCGCCTGCTGCTCGGCCGCCGAGGGCATCCGCTGCGCCACCATGAACTGCAGCTCGGTGCGGAACAGGCCGATGCCCTCCGCGCCGGTCTCGTTGAGGTGGCCGAGGTCGACGAGCAGGCCGGCATTGAGATGCAGGCCGATGCGGATGCCGTCCCGGGTGGTCGCGGGGACGTCGCGCAGCGCCCGGTACTGCTCCTGCCGCTTGGCGCGCAGGCGCACCATCTCGGCATAGGCCGCCTCGATCTCCGGCCCGGGGCGGACCTGGACCTCGCCGGAGACGCCGTCGACGATGATCGCGTCACCCGAATCGCACAGCGCCGTCGCGTTCTCGACCTCGCCGACGGCAGGGATGCCGAGCGCCCGCGCGACGATCGCGATGTGGCTCGTCGGGCCGCCCTCCTCCAGCACGACGCCGCGCAGGCGCGACGGGTCGTAGTCGAGCAGAGCCGCCGGGCCCATCGAGCGGGCGACCAGGATCGCGTTGTCGGGCAGGTAGGCGCCCGCGCCCGCGCCCTCCTGCCCGGTCAAGCGGCGCAGCAGGCGGTTGGCGAGGTCGTCGAGGTCGTGCAGGCGATCGCGCAGGTACGGGTCGCTCTGGCGCATCATCCGGGCGCGGTTGTCCGACTGGACGCGCTCGACCGCCGCCTCCGCGGTCAAGCCCGAAACCACCGCCTCGCGCATCCGGCGCAGCCAGCCCTTGTCGTGGGCGAACATGCGCACCGTTTCCAGCACCTCGCGCGATTCGCCGGTGCCGATCTTGTCGCCGCGCTCGACCAGGTCGTCGATCGCCGAGCGCACCGCCTCGATCGCGGCCTCGAGCCGGGCGATCTCGGCCTCGACGTTCTCGGCGATCAGCGTCTTCACGACGATGCGCGGCTCGTGCAGCACCACGTGGCCGAGGCCGATGCCGTCGGCGAGCACGACGCCGCGGGCGTTGACGGCGCGGCGCGCCGCGGTGCCGGCGTCGGGAGCCAGCCCCTGCAGCTCGCCAGACGCGATCATCTCCGAGAGCACCATCGCGGTGGTCTGGAGCGCCTCGATCTCCTCGTCGGAATAGACGCGGTAGGTCTTGTTCTGGACGGTGAGCACGCCGAGCGTGTTGCCGGCCCGAAGCAGCGGCACGCCGAGGAAGGCGTGATACGCCTCCTCGCCCGTCTCCGGGCGGTAGGAGAAGGCCGGGTGGGTCTGCGCGTCGGAAAGCGACAGCGGCTCGGCCGTCTGCGCGATCAGGCCGACGAGGCCCTCGTCGGCGCGCATCCGGGTCAGGTGGACCGCCTCGCGGTTCAGGCCCTCGGTGGCGAACAGCTCGAGCGTGTTGTCGTCGCGCAGGACGTAGACCGAGCACACCTCGGCGATGACGTTGGCGGCGATGACCACGACGATGCGGTCCAGGCGCGCCTGGGGGCTGACCGGCTCCGCCATGGCTTCGCGGAGGCGGCGCAGCAGCAGGCGCGGGCCTCCGGGCGCAGCGGGCATCGTCTGGTCAATCCCCTGTCAGCGCGACGCCGGGTGTCGGCGCCGGGCAATCTCAGGTCGCACCCGTCGGACGGGCCTGCAAGCCTCAGGCCTGATCCAGGCCGTATAGCGAGTGGAGCGTGCGGACGGCAAGCTCGGTATAGGCCGCGTCGATCAGGACGGAGAACTTGATCTCGGAGGTGGTGATCGCCCGGATGTTGATGCCCTTGTCGGCCAGCGCCCGGAACGCCTTGGCCGCGACGCCGGCATGGCTGCGCATCCCGACGCCGATCGCCGAAACCTTCACTACGTCGGTGGCGCCCTCGATCTGCGCGAACCCGATCGTGTCGTGTGCCCGGTCGAGCACCGTGCGCGCCCGGTCGTAGTCGGCGACCGGCACCGTGAAGGTCATGTCGGTGGTCGACTGGTCGCCCGACACCGTCTGGATGATCATGTCGACGTTGATGTTGGCGTCGGCCAGCGGCCCGAAAATCGCGGCGGCGACGCCGGGGCTGTCCTTGACGCGGCGAAGCGTGATCTGCGCCTCGTCCCGCGCGAAGGCGATCCCGGTGATGATCTGCTGTTCCACGTCTGTGTCCTCGTCGCAGATGAGGGTGCCGGGGCGCGCGGCGTCCGGCGGATCGAAGGAGGAGCGGACCGTGGTCGGCACCCGGTGCACCATGGCGAGCTCGACGGAGCGGACCTGCAGCACCTTGGCGCCGAGCGAGGCCATCTCCAGCATCTCCTCGAAGGTGACGCGCTCCATGCGCCGCGCCTTCGGCACGACGCGCGGGTCGGTGGTGTAGACCCCGTCCACGTCGGTGTAGATGTCGCAGCGCTCGGCGCCGATGGCGGCGGCGACGGCCACCGCGCTGGTATCCGACCCGCCGCGGCCCAACGTCGTGATCCGGCCGGTCTCGGCATGGATGCCCTGGAAGCCGGCGATCACCGCGACCTCGCCGCGCTTGAACCCTGCGTCGAGCCGGGTGCCGTCGATCTCCTCGATGCGGGCCGAGCCGTGCGCGTCGGATGTCAGGATCGGCACCTGCCAGCCCTGCCAGGAGCGGGCCGGGATCCCGGCCTTGCGCAGCGCGATCGCCAGGAGGCCCGAGGTCACCTGCTCGCCTGAGGCGACCACGGAATCGTACTCGGCGGCCTCGTATTCGGGGTCGGCGTCCTTGACCCAGCCGACGAGCTCGTTGGTCTTGCCCGACATCGCCGAGACCACGACCGCGACCTCGTAGCCGGCCGCGACCTCGCGGCCGACGTGGGCGGCCACGTTGCGGATGCGCTCGACGTTGGCGACCGAGGTGCCGCCGAATTTCATCACCAGACGGGGCATGCAGCGTCCGCGTTTCTCAAACTTCGTCGAACGACCGATCCGGGCTCAGATGTCCGGGCGTGTTCGGCGGCCTCCAACGATTCGCGAACGGCCGCGCCGCCGGCTGTACCGGACCGGCGTCCGGCGGGTACAAGCGGGGTCGGGGGCTGTCAACACGCCGCCAAGCTCCACTTACCCGGAATGCAGGGTCGGCCGCGCCCGCTCGGCCGGTCGCCCGTGCGCGGTCGGCGCGGGACTGCGACCACCGAGCGCGCGCCGTCCCCGAATGGAAAGAGATCGGATGACCATCGACGAGACCGCCGCCGGGATCGAGGCGGGTGCGAGCAGCAGCGCGGGCCTCGGCTTCGTCGACCCCGGCGAGGTCGCCCGGTTCGATGCGCTCGCCGCGACGTGGTGGGATCCGCGCGGTCCGATGCGGGTGCTGCACCGCTTCAATCCCGTCCGCCTCGCCTACATCCGCGACGCGGTCTGCCGTCATCACGGGCGGTCGGTCGAGACGCCGTTCGCGCTGCAGGGCCTGTCGATCGTCGATGTCGGCTGCGGCGGCGGCGTGCTGTCGGAGCCGCTCGCGCGCCTGGGCGCCGACGTCACCGGCCTCGACCCGGCGGCGCAGAACATCGCCGCCGCGCGACGCCACGCGGAGGCCGAAGGCGTGCCCGTCGACTATCGCGCCGAGACCATCGAGTCTGTGGTCGCCGCCGGCGAGACCTTCGACGTGGTGCTGATCATGGAGGTGATCGAGCACGTGACCGACATGCCGGCCTTCGTCCGCACGGCGGCGTCTGCGGTGAAGCCCGGCGGCCTGCTCTTCGCCGCGACGCTCAACCGGACGATGCGCTCCTTCGCGCTCGCCATCGTCGGCGCCGAGTACGTCCTCGGCTGGCTCCCCAAGGGCACCCACGACTGGGAGAAGTTCGTGACGCCATCCGAGCTGTCGGCGGCGCTCGGCGGCGGCGGCCTGTCGGTCACCGACACCACGGGCGTCGTCTACAATCCGCTCACCGACGGCTGGCGGCTGGGCCGCGATACGGCGGTGAACTACATGCTGGCGGCCGTGCGCCCGGCCTAGGATGCCGGGCGCTGTTCGACCGGCGTCAGAAACGAAGGAGACCCGATGCTCGAGAAGATCCCCGCAGCGGTCGGTCAGACCTTGTCCGGCCTCAAGGCCGGCCTCGAGAAGACCGTCTTCCACGCCGATTTCGCCGATGCCCCGGAGACGATCGCGCTGACGAGCCCGGCCTTCGCCGACGGCGCCGGCATGCCGGTCCGCTTCACCGCGGATGGCGACGGGACGTCGCCGCCGCTCGCCTGGAGCGGCCTTTCCGCGGGCACGGCGAGCGTCGCGATCCTCGCCGAGGATGCCGGCAGCCCGACGCCGCAGCCGCTGGTGCACCTCATCGTCTGGAACCTCGCGCCGGACGTTTCGGATCTGGCCGAGGGGGCGGCCTCCGCGAACGCGCGCGTCGATCTCGGCAAGAACAGTTTCCTCAAGGACGGCTGGCTTCCGCCCGACCCGCCCACCGGCCACGGCCCGCACCGCTACCTGTTCCAGGTCTACGCCCTCGACCGCCTCCTCGACCTGCCGGCCTCGCCGGGCCGCGGCGCCCTGGTCGATGCGATGCGCGGCCACGTCCTGGCCAAGGGATCGCTGGCGGGAACCTACGAGCGGCGCTGAGGCGATCGGCTGGCCTTGGGCAACTGGTGAAACGAACGGAAGGCGCGCGATGAAGGCTCTCCTGTGCACCCGGCTCGGCGGCCCGGACGACCTGTCGATCGCGACGCTGCCCGATCCCGTCCCCGGCCCGGGCGAGGCCCTGGTGCGGGTCACTGTCGCCGCGCTCAACTTCTTCGACACGCTGATCATCGCCGGGCGCTACCAGGTGAAGCCCGAGCTGCCGTTCTCGCCCGGGGGCGAGGCCTGCGGCGTGGTCGAGGCCCTGGGACCGGGCGCGGACGGCGTGCGGGTCGGCGATCGGGTGATCGTGCATGCCAAGTACGGCACCTGCCGCGAACGGCTCGCGGTGCCCGCACGCATGCTGACGCCGGTTCCGGCCGGGGTGAGCGACGAGCAGGCTGCCGGCCTCACGATCACCTACGGCACGTCCCTCCATGCCCTGCGCAACCGCGCGAAGATCCGGCCCGGCGAATGGCTCGCGGTGCTCGGGGCGTCGGGCGGGGTCGGTCTCGCGGCGGTCGAGCTCGGGGCGCTGCTCGGGGCCCGGGTGATCGCCTGCGCCTCCTCGGAGGACAAGCTCGCCATCGCCCGGCAGCACGGGGCGGAGGTGGGCCTCGTCTACGATCCGGCCACCCTGCGCGACGCCCTGAAGGACGCGACCGGGGGCAAGGGCGTCGACGTGGTCTACGACGCGGTCGGCGACGCCTTCTCGGAACCGGCCTTCCGCGCGCTGACCTGGCGCGGCCGCTTCCTCGTCGTGGGTTTCGCCGCGGGCGAGATTCCCCGCCTGCCCCTCAACATCATGCTGCTGAAGGAGCTCGACGTGATGGGCGTCCACTGGGGTGTCTTCACCGAGCGCGAGCCGGAGGTGCACCGCGAGAACCAGCGCCAGATGCTCGCATGGGTCGCCGAGGGGCGGCTGACCGCGCGGGTGCACGGCGTCTACCCCCTCGACGACTACGCCGCGGCCCTCGGCATCCTCAGCCGGCGCGAGGCGGTGGGCAAGGTGCTGCTCCGGCCCTGATCCTTCAGATCAGCCCCTGCGCCTTGGCGAGCGCGACGAGGTCGCCCTGCGGCCGGGCGCCGATGTGCTGGATCACCTCCGCCGCCGCGAGCGCGCCGAGGCGGGCCGAGGTGACGTAGTCGAGGCCGCGGGCGTGACCGGCCAGGAAGCCGGCGGCGAAGAGGTCGCCCGCGCCGGTGGTGTCGACCACATCGCGCACCGGCGAGGCCTCGACCGAGCGGATCTCGCCGCCCTTCACCACCATCGCGCCCTCGGACGAGCGCGTGACGAGGCCGAGCAGGTGCCGCCCGCGGGCGTCGCGCTCGTCGCGGAGCGCCTTCAGCGCCGCGTCCGCGTCGTCGGTCTGGTAGAGGCTCTGCAACTCGCCGATGTTGGCGAACAGGATGTCGACGCTGCCGTCGCGGATCAGCCCGAGGAACTCGTCGCGGTAGCGGCCGACGCAGAACGCGTCCGACAGGGTCAGCGCCACCGCGTTGCCGGCACCGTGGGCGATCGTCACCGCCTTGCGGAACGCGTCCTTGGCGGCCGGCGGGTCCCAGAGGTAGCCCTCGAGGTAGACGACGCGGGCGCTCGCGACCGTCGCCTCGTCGAGGTCGGCCGGCGACAGGCCCTGGCAGGCGCCGAGATAGGTGTTCATCGTGCGCTCGCCGTCGGGCGTCACGAGGACGAAGCAGCGGGCGGTGGCCGGCCCGTCGGTCGCCACCGGCACGTCGAACGTGACGCCGGTCGCCTTCAGGTCGTGGCTGAACAGGCCGCCGAGCTCGTCGTCGCGGACCTTGCCGACGAAGCCGGTCTTGGCGCCGAGCAGCGCCGCGCCGACCGCCGTGTTGGCGCCCGACCCACCCGACACGATCGTCGCCGGCCCCATCGCGGAGAACAGCGCCTCGGCGCGCGGCTCGTCGATCAGCGCCATCGCGCCCTTCGGCACGCCCTGGTCGGCGAGGAAACCCTCGTCCGTGCGGGCGATGACGTCGACGATGGCGTTGCCGAGCACCAGGAGGTCGAGGCGAGCGGTCATGCGGGCGTCCCTTCGAAAATTCGCTCGCGCTCTCGCACCGGCGCCCGGCAGGGTCAAGCGAGGCGGCTCAGGCGTCGTCGTAGAGTTCGGCGAGCGGGACGGTGATGCCGGGAGGATCGAAGGTCAGCACGCCGTCCGAGACGATACGCGTCTCGATGACGTCGTCCGCGCGACGATGATGGTGGACGGCGAGGCGTTTGACCGTGTCGATGAGGAGGTAATGCATCACGCTCGGGATGCCGAAGTAGCCTGCGAATTTCGCGCCCGTATCGATCGATCGCGTGCTCGGCGAGAGGACATCGACCACGATGACCGGATCCGTCACCTCCACCGTGTCCGGATCGAGACGAGGTCCGCAACGCACGAGGGCGTCAGGCTCGAAAGCCGTGGTGCGTTCGATCCGAATCGTCATTCCGTCCGGGAGCACCTGGCAGGGCAAGCCTTCCCGCCGAATGGCAGCCCGCAACGCGAGTTGAGCGGCGAATTTCGTCTCGGCATGCCGGACCCGTTCCGGCGACATCGCGAAGACCTCGCCGTCGAGCAACTCATGCCGCCCCGGTCGTCCCTCGCCCCAAGCCAGGAACTCGTCGACGGTCATGCGCGGTTTCGGCTTCACGCTCATGCGGCGAGCGTAACATGTCCCGATCGGGCCGCGAAGGCTGCCGCTACTGCATCGACTTCACTTCGCACTGCGCGTAATCGGCGCTCGCCTTCACGTAGGCGTTGAGCTTCTGCACGTAGCCTTCCGCGATCGGCCGGAACGCCTGGAGCTGCAGGTTGTAGGCCTTGATCGCGTCGTTGTAGCTGTAGGCCTCCCAGCCCGGGCACCCACCCTTGGCATCGAGGCAGGCGGGTTTCGCCGGAAGGGCCGGCTTCTCCGGCTTGGCCGAGGCGGGCGGCGGCTCCGGCAGCGGGCAGGCGGCGAGCGCCGCGCCGGGGCAGACCAGCGCGAGGACGAGCGAGGATCGGCTCAGGAAACCGCGCATGGACAGGTCGAGCTCCGTTCGGCCCACCGCGGGGCCGCGCCGGGTTCTGCGTCAGCGTGCCGGCGGGAGCAAGGCGCCTATGCGGCCGGCTGGACGCGCTGCGGACGGCCCGCACGCGGCGCCGGCGCCTTCGCACCCGGCGGCACGCGCACGAGGGCGACGACGGGCAGCGTCAGGCCGGCCGCGAGGACCCACCAGGCCGGGCGGATCACGTCGGAAAAGTCGAGGTTGGCGCCGAGCACGAGGTCGGCCGGGATGCCGCTCTTGATCCCGTACCAGGCCGCCTCGATGCCCGCGGTCGCGAGGGCGGCGGCAACGGCGAGCAGCGCGAGCGACCACGGCCGCATCGGCAGCCTGAACCGTTGCATCAGGCGCCAGCCCATCAGCAGCACGAACAGCCCGGTCCAGAACACCGGATCGGAGACGTCGATCTTCGATTGCAGAAAGTAGTGCAGCAGCCCGAGGATGCTGATCGCGTAGGCCGCCTTGTGCAGGCGCGACCAGCTCGCGCCCATCCGCCGGATCGCGGCGTCGGTCGAGGTCGCCCCGAGGGCGATGAGGCCGACGAGCGCGACGAAGCCGATCGTGAGGTAGAACCGCAGCGCGATCTCGGAGACGACCTTGGCGAGGTCGAAGTTCTGGTCGACCACGTACAGCGCGAGATGCGCCAGCGCGTAGGCCGCCGTGGTCACGCCGAGCAGGCGCCGGACGTTGATCAGCTTCGGCCAGTTCGCCACCCGCCGCAGCGGCGTGACCGCAAGGGAGGCCAGCAGGAAGCGGATCGTCCACTCGCCGGTGCCGTGGATCAGCGCCGTGATCGGCTTCGGTCCGAGCGCGTTCGTCGCGTAGGCGCCAGCGAGGTAGACGGCCGGGGCGACGGCGATCAGGAACGCGACGAGCTTCAGGAGCGAGAGGCGTCCGGCGCGGTCGAGCCAGGGCAGCGGCAGGGCGTGGGACATCTCGGCTCTTCGCATGCGGTGTCGATGATGGTTGGCGGCCCGGTCGGCCGGCACGGCGCGGGGGACGCACGCGACCCATTCGCCGCGATGTGCCTCCGGTTACGGGCACGGGCCATTCCCGGTTCCGAACCTGCGACGACGGTTGACCCTCCGCGATCCCGGCCGAGATACCCCCGCAACCCCACGACGCAGGACCGCCTCCGATGAATTACCGCACGCTCGGCCGCTCGGGCCTCAAGGTCTCGCCGATCTGTCTCGGCACGATGATGTTCGGCGGTGCCACCGACGAGGCCGATTCCGCGCGCATCGTCGCGAGCGCCCGGGATGCGGGCGTGAACTTCATCGACACCGCCGACGTCTACAATTCCGGCGCCTCGGAAGCGATCACCGGCCGCGCGATCGCGACGGATCGGTATGCCTGGGTGCTGGCCACCAAGGTCGCCAACCCGATGGGCGACGGGCCGAACGATCGCGGCCTGTCGCGCGTCCACGTCCTCCGCGCCGCCGAGGAGAGCCTGCGCCGGCTCGGGACCGACTTCATCGACATCTACTACCTCCACAAGGAGGACCACGCGACGCCGCTCGACGAGACCGTGCGGGCGATGGAGACCCTGGTCCGCCAGGGCAAGATCCGGCACTTCGGCGTCTCGAACCACCGTTCCTGGCGGATCGCCGAGATCTGCCGCCTGTGCGATGCCTACGGCATCGACCGGCCGGTTGTGAGCCAGCCGTACTACAACGCGCTCAACCGCATGCCCGAGACCGAGCACCTTCCGGCCTGCGCGCATTTCGGCCTCGGCGTGGTGCCGTACTCGCCGCTCGCCCGCGGCGTGCTGACCGGCAAGTACGATCCCGACGCCCCGCCGCCGGCCGACACCCGCGCCGGCCGCCAGGACGCGCGGATGATGCAGACGGAATGGCGCCCGGAATCGCTGCGCATCGCCCGCACCCTGAAGGACCATGCCGAGGCGCGCGGCATCACCGCCGGGCAGTTCGCCTTCGCCTGGGTGATGAACAACCGCGCCGTGACCGCGGTGATCGCCGGCCCGCGGACCATGGAACAATGGACCGACTACCTCGGCGGGCTCGACTATCGCTTCACGCCCGAGGACGAGGCCCTGGTCGACGGCCTCGTCGTGACCGGCCATCCCTCGACGCCCGGCTACAACGATCCGGCCTACCCGATCGAGGGCCGGGTGACGGTGAGCGGCACGAAGGTCTGAGGCGGATCGGCCTCGTGCCGATCCGATCTTGGCGCAGGACGACACGTCGCTTCGGCGAGCGGCTTAAAGGTCGATTCACGCAAACGACCCTAGCGTGATGGTCGATCCAGTTCCTGCGTATCCGAAGTGCCATGCCCCCATCCGTCGAGGTCGCGCCCGACCTGTCCGGGCTGATCGAACTGTCGCGCATCGCGCATCTCGACCTGAAGCCCGTCATCCTGCGGGTCCAGACCGATCTGTTCGTGCAGGCGGCCAACCGCGACAAGTCGGAGCTCGAATCCTTCGCCTCGCTCGCCGGCGGTCTGATCCCGATCGTCGATGAGGAGACGGCGGCGATCGTTGCGGAGAAGCTCGCGCCCTTCGCCGACACGCCGCAATCCGTCCTCGCCACGCTGGCCGCCCGCGGCGGACGCGTCCGCGACATCGTGCTGGGGTCGGCGGTGACGCTTTCGCCCGCCCTGATCGATGCCGCGCTCCTAGACGGCGCCGATCTCGGATCGGCGATGGCCGGCCGACCCGGCCTCCCCCGCGCGGTGATCGCCGAGCTGGCGCAGCGCGGCGATCCGGCGATCGACCGGGCGCTTGCCGGCAATCTCGGGATCACGCTCCGCGGCGGCGACGTCCGGCACCTCGTCGGCCGCGGCCGGACCGATCCGGATCTCGCTGGCCTCCTGCTCGCCCGCCCGGATCTCGCCGCCGGCGAGCTCGCTCCGCTCTACCTGCACGCCGACCCGATCCGGCGCGACGCGATCCGCGAGGCGATCGCCGCCACGGCCGCGCTTCGCCCCTGCCCGCCCCCGCCGCGCGACCTTGGCAGCATGCTGCTCGGCCTCTCCGCCGCCCACGACGTCCCGGGCTTCCTCGCCGCCCTGTCGGACGGGCTCGGGCTGCCGGCGAATTTCCTGCGCAGCGCGCCCGACGCCGGCTCGCGCTACGACCTGCTCACGCTGTGCCTGCGCGCTGCCGACCTCCACGAGGAGGAGGCGGTCTACGTCTTCCTGACCCTCGACGAGGCGGTCTCGCGCTCGGCCGAGCGGGTGTTCGAGCTCGTCCGCCTGTTTCGGACCACCGATCGTCCCGCCGCCCGCGACCTGCTCTCGGCGATCCTCGACCGGCCGCTGCGCGAGCGCAGCGGCGCGTCCGACGCCCACCAGCCGCACCATGCGCCGGACACGGGCAAGATCCGGCAGGCCGCGGCCGAGCGGCCAGCGAACCGGACGCCCCTCCCGATGCGGGCTCGGAAGTCGTCCTGAGATCGGCCGGCGCCGGCCGCCGGCTGGGGCTCACGCACTCCGCGTCGTCGTATCGTCCAGTACGAACGGCCTCAACGCCCCTCCGAGCCCCGCCACGGAGCCTTGCGATCGGCATCCGCGAGGGTGTCGCGCGAGGCGGCCTGCGGACCGACGTGCCGGCCGAGCGCGGTCATGGCCTCCTGCGCCAGGCGCTGCCGGGACTCCGCCGGCATCGCGCTCCAGGCGGCCGTGGCGGACCCGACCGTGGCGAGCAACGTCGATCCCGTCGCGGGCGCCGGGGACGCCGCGTCGCGCGGACCGGCCATCTCGGGTGCGGACGGAACGCTCGCGCGTGTCCCCGGCTGGTCGCGGGTGGCCGCGAGGTACGACAACGCGCCGATCACCAGGGCGGCTCGCAGCAGGAACGACATGGACGGTGATCCGGGAAGCGTGCGGGTCGAAGACGCCCGAGGGTGGGGCCGTTTTCCTGAATCCAACGTCAACCGATCGCCTAAAAGGCATTCGATGGTGAACGAGCCCCGACGGGGACACCCTGCGCGTAGTCACGGTTACGTTGTGGAAAGCATCCCGGCCATCGCGGGCCGACGCGCAACACTCGTTTAAGCCGGGTCTGCGAGGGTCGGGATGTAGTCGTTCGTCACCGAACCAGGGGGCGCGAAGGCCGAGTATTTCCAGGCATGCCGCGTTGTTGGCCGTCCTGGTCTTGGGTCTTGTGCGTTGCGCGTATCTGTCTTGCGTATTCAACACCGGCTGCCCGCGCTGCTCGACGCCCGCCTCGCGAGCTTCGTGCATGAATCGGCGATCGAGGATGCCAGCGTGCGCTTCCGCCACGAGCGCTTCCTCGTGTCGCGCCTCGCCACCGGCGCGGTGATGATGGCCGGCCTGCCGCCCTACCTGCTGTGGCGCGGCGTGCCGTCGGGCATCGAGGTCCTGGCGATCGCCAGCCTGTTCCTGCCCGTGCTCGCCGCCGTCCTGCTCTCGCGCACCGGCTCGCTGTGGATCGCGCACGCCGTCTCGTCGGCCGGCCTCACCGGCCTCGTCGTGTGCCTCGCCAGCCTCACCGGCGGCGTGCAGTCGGCCGCCGCGATCTGGCTCGTGGCGATCCCGCTCGAGGCGGTGGTCTCCGGCTCGAAGCGCGCCACCGTCGCGGCGTCGCTGCTCGCGATGGTCGGCGTCCTCTGCGTGGCGTTCACCGGATCGTGGATCATCACGAGCCCGACCATGGCGCTGTCGGCCTCCGTCGCGATGCCGGTCTTCGCCATCACCGCGATCGGCCACGTCGCCGCGCAGGTGCTGGAGCAGATGCGCAACGAGGGCCAGTGGCGCAAGCGCATGCGGGACAACGAGGCCCGCGACCGGATGCTGCTCGCGGCCATCGACGACCTCGTGACCTGGCACGACGTCAACGGCCGGGTGATCGAGGCGTCGGCCTCGGCCGAGACGCTCGTCGGCACCGATGCGATGCGCCTGCGCGGCCACGGCCTGCTCGAGCGGGTGCACGTGGCCGACCGCCCCGCCTTCCTCCAGGCGATCAGCGATGTCGCGGCTCTGGGCAAGCCGGCGACGGTGCAGCTGCGCCTCAACGTCGACCCGACCGCCCGGCGCCAGGACGGCGCGCGGCTGATCCATGTCGAGATGCGCGCCCACCGAATCGCGCAGTCGCCGTCGGGCCCGGTCGGCGTCGTCGCGGTGACCCGCGACGTGACCGAGCATCGCCGCCACGCCGAGGAGCTCGAGCGCGCCCGCGCCGAGGCAGAGCGCGCCGACGAGGTCAAGAGCCGGTTCCTGGCCAACGTCACCCACGAGCTGCGCACGCCCCTGAACGCCATCATCGGCTTCTCCGAGGTCCTGGCCGGCGAAGGCGCGGTCGTGCTCGCACCGGAGCGGGCGCGGGAATATGCCGGCATCATCGGCGCCTCGGGCCAGCACCTGCTCAGCGTCGTCAACACGCTGCTCGACATGAGCCGGATCCAAAGCGGCAACTTCGACTACGCGCCCGAGCTGGTCGACGCGGCGGCGCTGACGCGCAGCTGCTGCGACCTGATGAAGCTCAAGGCCGATGCGGTCGGCGTCGTGCTCGCGCAGGTCGCCGAGCCCGGCCCGATCGAGATCACCGCCGATTCGCGCGCCTGCCGTCAGGTGCTGATCAACCTGATCTCGAACGCGGTGAAGTTCACGCCGGCCGGCGGCCGCGTCGAGGTGGCGCTGCGCCGGACCGCGGCCGGCCTCGACCTGATCGTCTCGGATACCGGCATCGGCATCCGCGAGGCCGACCTGCCGCGCCTCGGAACGCCGTTCTTCCAGGCCGGCTCCGGCGGCTACAAGCGCACCCACGAGGGCACCGGCCTCGGCCTCTCGGTGGTGCAGGGCCTCGTCGGCCTGCACGGCGGCACGATCGCGATCGAGAGCGCGCCGGATGCCGGGACCACGGTCACCGTCAGCCTGCCGAGGGCCTGCCGGTCGGCCGAGAGCCCGGTCGGCACCGCGCCGCTCACCGCCCGGGTTCGCCCGGCCGGCAGGGCTTCGGCCCACGGCGCCGTGGTGCGGCTGCCGCTCGGCCTGTTCGACACCGGGCCGACGGTGGTGCGGGAGATCGACGATCCCGCGCGCCTGCGCCGCGTCGGCTGATCGAAACGCAACGGGGAGACAGAATGTCCGAGATGCGCGACCATCGCGAGATCACCGTCGCCGGAGACGCCCGCAGCGCCCGCCCGGCCAAGGCCCCCCGCCGCCCGGTGCAGCGCCGGCCCGCCGCCGACGTGTCGGAATGGCGGATGATGCTCGGCGCCGTCGCCAGCGGGACGTTCCGGATGTGCCGGCGCAATCCCGGCGCGCTGTTCGGCGGCGTGGTCGCGTTCGGCGCGGTGGTGGTCGTCTCGATGAACGCCCTCGGCTACCAGAACGGGCGCCACCCGGCCCCGATCCTGCCGAAGATCGCGATCCGCCAAGATGCGATGAGCAAGGATGCGGTGAGCAAGGATGCCGCGAGAAAGGACCCCGCCGCGAGGTCGGCGCCTGAGAAGGTCGCCGATGCCGACCGGCCGGCCGAGACGGCGCGCACGCCTCTCAAGGCAGCAGAGGCCGCTAGGCCCGCCGCCCGCGATCCGATCGCCGACCTGATCCGATCCGACGAGACGACCGCTTCGGTGACGCCCAAGAGTGCCGTCGCGCCGCCCAAGCCGCAGCCGGCGGTGATGCAGGCGCAGAAGGCCTTGTCGAAGCTCGGCTACGGCCCGCTCAAGGCCGACGGGCTGATGGGAGCGACCACCCGCGCGGCGATCGAGAAGTTCGAGCGCGACCGCAAGCTGCCGGTGAAGGGCGAGGCCGCCGGCCGCACGCTTCGCGAGCTCGCCGCCCGCGCGGCCTTGCCCCCGGCCTGATTGCATCGCGGTCCGGCGCGGCGCATGCCCGGCGCGCATCCGCACCGGGAGGGTCCATGCCGCGCCTGCGCTCCGATTTCTGGGTTTCGGCCCATCTGCGGCGACTGGCCGTCGAGGGGATCTCCGCGGTGCAGCGCCGCCGGGGCGCGGCGGAGGCCGGCGCGATCTTCGTCAAGGTCGATCGCCTCGACGGCCGCGCCGACCTCTACGGGCCGGCGCCGCAAGCGCTGTTCGAGGACGAGGATACCGGCGGGCGTCGCTTCGTGGCGATGGTTCCGGAGGGCACGCCGCTCGATACGGAGGAGCGCCTGACCAAGGAGATCCGGTTCGATTCCGACCTGTGGATCATCGAGATCGACGACCGCGAGGGCCGCCATCTCCTCGATCTCGCCGAGTAGAGCCGGCCGACGTTTTTCCAGGATCCGCCCGGGAGGCGGCGTCTCAGGCGGTCTCTCCGGCGAGCCGTCGCCCGGCGCGGTCCCGGCCGATCAGCGGCAGCAGGCCCGCAAGGTCGGGCCCGTGCTCCAGCCCCGTGAGCGCCAGGCGCAGCGGCATGAACAGCGCCTTGCCCTTGGCGCCGGTCCGCTCGCGGATCGTCGTCGTCCAGGCCTTCCAGGTTTCGGGTCCGTAGGGTTCGGGCGGAAGGGTGTCGAGGGCCGCCGCCGTCACGGCGGCGTCTGCGATCACCGGTGTCACCGGCCCGGCCACCACCCCCCACCAGTCCCGGACCTCGTCGATCCTGTGCAGGTTGGCCCGCACCGCGAGCCACAGCGGCTCGGCGGCCGCGGCCGGGATGCCGAGCGCGTCCAGGCGCTCGGCGGCGTCGGCGAAGGGCATCGCGTGCAGGATGCGGGCGTTGAGCCCGTCGAGCTCGTGCGGGTCGAACTTTGCCGGCGCCCGCGAGATGTGGGCGAGGTCGACGAGGCCGGCGAGCTCGTCCAGCGTCGCGACGGCGCGGACCGCCTCCGCCGATCCGGTCAGCACGGCGAGCGAGCGGACGGCGGCCGGCTCGTAGCCCGCCTCGCGCAAGGACCGCAGCGAGAGGTGGCCGAGGCGCTTGGAAAGCCCCTCCCCGTC
Source organism: Methylobacterium sp. E-016 (assembly GCF_022829745.1). NCBI lineage: Bacteria > Pseudomonadati > Pseudomonadota > Alphaproteobacteria > Hyphomicrobiales > Methylobacteriaceae > Methylobacterium > Methylobacterium sp. E-016. The sequence goes on along the minus strand of NZ_JAKSYF010000040.1, from coordinate 33,052 downwards.
CGCCGTGGTCAGCAGGTTGTGGTGGCCGAAGATCGGCAGCGTCGCCGCCAGCGCCTCGAAGATCTGCACCTGAACGCCGGTGTTGGTGACGTGGTCTTCGCCGCGGATCACGTGGGTGACGCCGAGGTCGGCGTCGTCGACCACCGAGGGCAGCGTGTAGAGGTAGCTGCCGTCGGCTCGCACCAGCACCGGGTCCGAGAGCGAGGCGCAGTCGACATGGGCCTCGCCGCGGACGAGGTCGTCCCAGGCGACGACGCGCGGCTCGAGCTTGAAGCGCCAATGCGGGATGCGGCCCTCGGCCTCCATCGCCGCCCGCTCGTTGGCGGTGAGGGCGAGCGCGGCGCGGTCGTAGATCGGCGGCAGGCCGCGGCCGAGCTGGCGCTTGCGCCGCCGCTCCAGCTCCTCCGACGTCTCGTAGCAGGGATAGAGCCGGCCGAGCGCCTTCAACCTGTCGGCGGCCGCGTCGTAGATCGCGGTCCGGTCGGATTGGCGGGCGCGTAGATCCGGCACGATGCCGAGCCAGGCGAGGTCGGTCTCGATCGCCTCGGCGAAGGCCTCGGTCGAGCGTTCGCGGTCGGTGTCGTCCAGCCGGAGCAGGAAGCGGCCGCCGCGCGCGCGGGCGAACAGCGCATTCAGCAGCGCCGGGCGCGCATTGCCGATGTGGAGGAAGCCGGTCGGAGACGGCGCGAAGCGGACGAGAGGAGCCATGCTGGGCTCATAACCCCCAATCGACCCGCTCGGCCACAGCCCGTCGGACGGAGGGAGCCGCACGCCCCGCGAGGACCGACGGAAACGCGCGCCGGGTTTCGCGGTTGAAGACCTGTGTCGTTCGACCGGCTGCGCGCAGCGCGGCGTCCACTATCCAGGGAGATCACCCTCCGATGCGATCGATCCTCCTCGCCACCCTCGTCGCCGCGGCGACGCCGGCCTTCGCCCAGAGCAACGCGCCGGCACCGATCCGCCAGCCGAACCCGCCTCAGCAGGTCGCGCCGGGCACGCCGCCGGGCACCGTCGCGGTTCCGGGTGGCGCCACGAATAGCGGCTCCGGGGCCGGCGCCGTGGTCGCGCCGACCGGCACCGGCGCGGCGACGGTCACGACGGATTCCGCGGCGGGCGGCAACGCCGACCAGCCCGAGCGCGGCGTTCCCCAGATGGGCCGCGGCGGCGGCGGCAACGCCGGCGGCCAGTAGGTCGCGAGGAAGTTTTCCGATCGGAGCCGGCGCGGCCGTCGACATTCGTGGGCGGTTGCGCCGGTTCTGCAGCTTGACGCCGCCGCCTACCCCGCCCTAGAAGGCCCTCGTCCCGGGATCGAAGGCGCCAGCGCCGGTCGCCCCGGTCGCGGCGACTGCGTGTCGACGCGCAGTACGGACGGTTAGCACAGCGGTAGTGCGTTCCCTTCACACGGGAAAGGTCGCAGGTTCGATCCCTGCACCGTCCACCATTCTCTCCCGCATCGCCATCGCGGCATCGTTCGACGCTCGGCGAGCGTCCGCACGTGCTAGTTCGAGCGCTCGGAATCGCCGTGAGCCGCATCGCTTCCCCCGCAGAGGAGGGAGCAAGCCGGCCAGGGTCAGTTGTTCGCGGTCCGGAACGTGTCGCAGGACTTCGTCTGGCCACTCTTGTAGCCGTTCATGAACCAGCGCTGGCGCTGCTCGGACGAGCCGTGGGTGAACGAATCCGGCACGGCGTAGCCTTGGCTCTGCTTCTGCAGCTTGTCGTCGCCGATCGCGCTCGCCGCGTTCATCGCCTCGTCGATGTCGCCCTGCTCGAGCGCGTTGTACTTGTCGTTGGAGTTCTTGGCCCAGACGCCGGCAAGGCAGTCGGCCATCAGCTCGATCCGCACGGAAAGCGCGTTGGCGTCTCGCTTCGAGGACGCCTGCTGCTGCCGGGCCTGAACCTTGCCGAGAATGCCGAGGACGTCCTGCACGTGGTGGCCGACCTCGTGAGCGATGACGTAGGCGTAGGCGAAGTCGCCCTTCACGCCGAACTTCTGCTCCATCTCCTTGAAGAAGCCCGTGTCGAGATAGACCTTCTTGTCGAGCGGGCAGTAGAACGGGCCCATCGCGGCCTGGGCCGAGCCGCAGCCGCTGCGGGTGCCGCCGGTGTAGAGCACCATCGTCGTCGGGGTGTACTGCTTGCCGGTCTGGTTCGGCAGGATCTGGCTCCACACGTCCTCGGTGTTGCCGAGGATCTTGGAGGCGAAGCGGCCGCTGTCGTCGGTCGGCGCGGTCTTGCGGCGCGTCTGAGTCTGCGGATCGGCGGGCTCCTCGCGCTGGCTGCCGCCGCCACGTGTGATCTGCTCGGCGCCCCCCATCAGGATCGCCGGGTTGATGCCCGTGACCCAGCTGATGATCAGGATGACGACGATCGCGCCGATGCCGAGGCCGCCAGCGCCACCGCCCGGGAAGCCCATCCCGCCACCGCCGCCCTCGCCGCGACGATCCTCGACGTTGTCCGAACTCCGAAAATCGTCCCAGCGCATGGTCTCGACCGCCACTCGTTCTCACGACGCCGTTATCGCGAGTCGCAGGGTAATGACACAGGCCGAAGGACGGTTCCGCCGGAACGGTCAAGCTTTTCCGTCGAGCGCGGTGCGCAGCAGCCGGAAATCGCGCCAGGCGAGCCGCTTCTGCATCGGCTGCCGCAGCAGGTAGGCCGGGTGCAGTGTGGCGAGGGCCCGCACGGTGCGGTGAGGCATCGCGTAGGGGTAGAACCGCCCGCGCGCCTTCAGGATGCCGTCCTTGGTGCCGGTGATCGCCTTCGTCGCCGGGCTGCCGAGGCAGACGATGATGTCGGGGTCGGCCAGCTCGATCTGGCGCTCCAGGAACGGCCGGCACACGGCCAGTTCCTGGATCGTCGGCTCGCGGTTGCCCGGCGGACGCCACGGCACCACGTTGGCGACGTAGGCCTTGGTCCGGTCGAGGCCGATCGCCGCCATCATCCGGTCGAGCAGCTGGCCCGAGCGGCCCATGAACGGCTTGCCGATGCGGTCCTCGTCGGCGCCGGGCGCCTCGCCGATGAACATCAGCTTCGCGGCCGGATTGCCGTCGGCGAAGACGAGGTTCTTCGCGGTGAACTTCAGCGGGCAGGCGTCGAAGGTCGCCATCAACGCCTCGAGCTCCTCGAGCGTCCCGACATCCTTCGCCCGTGCCCGCGCATCGATCGCCGCATCCTCGGGCTTCGCCGATGCCGACTGCCCGTAGGTGCGCGCCGGAGCCTTCTCGGGCGCCGGCGGCGGATCGCCTCGCGGCGGCAGCTCGCGGCGCGGCGCTTCCGGCTGTCCCAGGCGCGGCGCGTCCACCTGCGCCTCGCGCCCGGGCGCGCTGCGGCGCAGGGTCGGCGCCGGGGTGTCGGCTTCCCGGAAGCGGTCGTGCGGCGCCTCGTCGAGGGCGAGGTCGACGCCGCTCTCCACATGGAAATCCAGGTACGCGATCAGGTCGCGCTGTGCGTCCGCCGACGAGGTCATGAGCATCATGTGGGGCTTCGCACGCCTGTGGACAACGCGGCATTCCGGTCGGCGTCAGGCCGCGACGCTGCGCAACTTGGCCGCTCCCGCGCCCAATCCCCTGCCAGCAGCGGCTTGCCAACCTACATTGGAACGGGTTCAGAACGACGGCAACGGCGCATCGAACGGTCGGACGGCGGAGACGCACGGTCCGCGCGCACGAACGAGACACGGCAGGAGACGACAGGCATGGCGCATCCCGAACGCGAGGGCATGGATTTCGACGTGGTCGTCGTCGGCGCAGGGCCGGCCGGGCTCGCCGCCGCCATCCGTCTGAAGCAGCACGCGCTCGAAAGCGGCGACGAGGTCAACGTGGTCGTCGTGGAGAAGGGCTCCGAGGTCGGCGCCCACATCCTGTCGGGCGCCGTGATCGACCCGTCGGGCCTCGACGTCCTCGTGCCGGACTGGCGCGACGATCCCGAGCGGCCGCTGAAGACCGCGGTGGAGCGCGACGAGTTCCTGTTCCTGACCAAGAACAGCGGCGTCACCCTGCCGAACCTGTTCTTCCCGAAGTTCATGTCGAACCACGGCAACTTCGTCGGCTCGCTATCGAACGTGACCAAGTACCTCGGCGCGAAGGCCGAGGCGCTCGGCGTCGAGATCTATCCCGGCTTTCCGGCCTCCGAGGTGCTCTACGACGACCGGGGCGTCGTCGTCGGCGTCGCCACCGGCGACCTCGGCATCGCCAAGTCGGGCGAGCCGCGCGACGACTACACCCGCGGCATGGAGCTGCGCGGCAAGTACGTGATCTTCGGCGAGGGGGCGCGCGGCTCGCTGACCAAGACGGTGATCGACCGGTTCCAGCTCAACCGGCACAGCGACCACCAGAAGTACGGGCTCGGCGTGAAGGAGCTGTGGCAGCTCGCCCCCGGCAAGTTCGAGCCGGGCCTGGTGCGGCACTCGATGGGCTGGCCGCTGCCGAACAAGGCCGGCGGCGGCTCGTGGCTCTACCACTTCGACGACCACCTGCTCTCGGTCGGCTTCGTCACGCACCTGAACTACGAGAACCCGACCCTGTCGCCGTTCGAGGAGTTCCAGCGCTTCAAGACCCACCCGATGATCCGCGAGGTGTTCGAGGGCGCCAAGCGCATCGGCTACGGCGCCCGCGCGATCATGGAAGGCGGCTGGCAATCGGTGCCGAAGCTCGTCTTCCCCGGCGGCTGCCTCGTCGGCGATTCCGCCGGCTTCGTGAACGTGCCGCGCATCAAGGGCTCGCACAACGCGGTGCTCTCCGGGATGCAGGCGGCCGACGCCATCGCCGCCGCGCTGAAGGCCGGGCGCCAGGGCGACGAGCTCACCGCCTACGATGCCGGCTGGCGCGACAGCGCGATCGGCACCGACCTCAAGGCGGTCCGCAACGTGAAGCCGCTGTGGTCGCGCTACGGCACGCTTGCGGGCGTGGGCTTGGGCGGCCTCGACATGTGGTCCAACACCCTGCTGAACGCCTCGATCTTCGGCACGCTGAAGCACGGCAAGCCCGACTACGCCTGCACCAAGCCGATCTCCGAGGTGACGCCGATCGTCTACCCGAAGCCCGACGGCAAGCTCACCTTCGACCGGCTGTCCTCGGTCTACCTCTCGAACACCAACCACGAGGAGGACCAGCCGGCCCACCTTCAGGTCAAGGACAAGGGCCTGCAGAAGACCTCCGAGCACGACGTGTTCGGCGGGCCCTCCGCGCGCTACTGCCCGGCGGGCGTCTACGAGTGGGTCGAGGATGCGGCCGCCGGCGACGGCGTGCGCTACCAGATCAACGCGCAGAACTGTGTCCACTGCAAGACCTGCGATATCAAGGACCCCAACCAGAACATCAACTGGGTGACGCCAGAGGGGCCTGGCGGGCCGAACTACCCCAACATGTGATCGGATCGATCCGTCTCGTCCGCTCCGCGCGATTCACGTCGCGCGGAGCGGTTTCGCTCGGCGAACCCGCTTCGCGGGAACCGGACGCGCGAGCCGAAAGGGTCGTCCGTCGGGGCGTGGAACGATCGAATCGCGGCGGGTCCGGCGGCGTCCGGCGGTCGGGCCCGCGCCATCCTTTCGCCTTGCGGGCATGGCGGGAAGAGTCCAGTGTCCCCGCCGAATTCGGCGCCGCCTGGCCGCGATGGGCAGGCGCCCGCAGGAGCCGTGAACGGTGCCCATGACCGATGTCCGTCCCCGCCGCACCCGCACGGTGCTCGCCCTGACGCTCGCCGCGAGCGTCTCGCTCGGCGGGCAAGCGTTCGCGATGCAGCCGCGCGAATCCAGCCCGATGTCGGAGTACGAGCCGGCGGAGTCGCTTGAGGGCAACTTCCTCTCGGCCTACATTGCCGGGGCCTCCCGCGACACCGCGGCGGCGGCGAGCTTCTACCGCGAGGCGGTGAAGGCCGATCCGCGCAACACCGATCTGCTCGAGCGGGCCTTCGTCTCGCTGCTCGCCGACGGCGCCCTGCCCGACGCGTTCCGCGCGGCCGAGCGCCTTGTCAACCGCGACTCGACCAACGGGCTGGCGCAGCTGTCGCTCGGCGTGCGCCAGATCAAGGCCGGCCAGTGGGCCGCCGCCCGCCAGAATTTTTCGCGCAGCGGACGCGGGGCTGCCGCCGACCTCACCGCGACGCTCCTCACCGCCTGGGCCTATGCGGGTGCCGGCGACGGCAAGCGCGCGCTCGAGACCGTGAGCAAGCTCAAGGGCGAGCGCTACTACAACACCTTCCGCGACTATCATGCCGGCCTGATCGCCAGCGTCACCGGCGACCAGGCCGAGGCGGAGCGCCGCCTCAAGGCGGCCTACGACGCCGACAAGAACACCCTGCGCATCGTCGACGCCTACGCGCGGTTCGAGGCCAATGCCGGCCGCACCGACCTCGCGATCCAGACCTATACCGACTTCGACGCGCTGATGCCGCGCCACCCGATCGTGCGCGACGCCCTCGACAAGCTGAAGGCCGGCAAGCCGCTCGCCCGCCTCGTCACCACGGCGCAGGAAGGCGCCGGCGAGGTGCTGTACGGGCTCGGCTCGGCCGGCTCGACGCAGGGCGACGAGCTGCCGGCGGTGGTCTACCTCCGGCTCGCCCTCTACCTCGCCCCCGAGCATGCGCTGGCGCGCCTGACGCTCGCCGACACCCTCGACCGGATGAAGCAGCCGGAGAAGGCGAACGAGGCCTACGCCCAGATCCCGGCGACCTCGCCGCTGAAGCTCAACGCCGACATCCAGATCGGACTCAACCTCGAGCAGGCCGGCAAGGGCGACGAGGCGCTGCAGTACCTCGACGCCGCGATGAAGGCGCATCCCGACGACATCGACGTCATCACCGCGCTCGGCAACGTGCAGCGCTCGCGCAAGAAGTACGAGGAGGCGGCCGAGACCTACAGCCGCGCGATCGCGCTGATCGGCGACCGGCCGCAGGCGAACTTCTGGACGACCTACTATTTCCGCGGCACCGCCTACGAGCGCGCCAAGCAATGGCCGAAGGCCGAGGCCGACCTGAAGAAGGCCCTGGAGCTCGTGCCGGCGAGCCAGCCGGCCGCGAAGGCGCAGGTGCTGAACTATCTCGGCTATTCCTGGGTTGACCAGAAGATCAACATCGACGACGCCTTCAAGCTGCTGAAGCAGGCGGCCGACGCCAGCCCGCGCGACGGCATGATCGTCGACAGCCTCGGCTGGGCCTATTTCCGCCTCGGGCGCTGGGACGACGCGGTGCGCGAGCTCGAGAAGGCCGTGGAGCTGAAGCCGGGCGACCCGACCATCAACGACCACCTCGGCGACGCCTACTGGCGCTCCGGCCGGCGCCTCGAAGGCAAGTTCCAGTGGCAGCACGCCAAGGACCTGAACCCCGAGCCCGACGACCTCGTGCAGATCAACGAGAAGCTGAAGAACGGCCTGCCCGACACCGACAAGCCGACCGCCACGGCGGAGAACCCGCCGGCTCCGGTGGCCGCGCCGCACAACGCCGAGAACCCGGAACTGCCGAAGGGCGCCCCGGCCCCGAGCGAGGCGCCGGGCTCGGCCGACAAGAAGAGCGGCGGCTGAAGCAGGTTTATCGACGCGGGACCGGGTTCGACGCGGTCCCGCCGACTTCGGCTTCGATCGCGAAATGCTCTTCGAGGGATACGATCAGCCCATCGATCGCTGCCAGTGCGTCCTCGACGCGGTCGGACGACGGAGTCGTCGGAACACGCCCTGTCGGTGTCCCGTAGCGATAGCTGGTCGCGTAGGCTTCCAGGAACGTGATCGCTGCGAGCGCCCGGCGATCCGGGTTTTCCTCCGGGATCTTCCGAACGATGGTATCGAGCTGGTGGGCGTCCTTCCGCTCGATGTGGATGCTCTCGGCCGTGGCGACGGCTGTGATCAGGTGCTCGGCGGCCTGCGACGCCAAGTAGGCAGCGTTCCGCGACTCGGCCTTGAGCAGGATGCGAGCATCCTTCGCACAATCGCGGGCAAGCTCGAGGCAGGTCGCGATCCTACGCCCCTTGGACATCGAGTCTCTGGCCTTCGCGGGCGAGGGCATAGCTCAGCGTATTCGGGACGCCCCAGCTTTCGGCCAGCTCGCTTTCGCGGGCGGCCAGGATCGTGGCGGAGATGCCGGCTTCGCGGCCGATCGACCACCCGATGATGGGATCGAGCGCATCGTCGGAAACATCGTCCGGCACCGCGACGACGAGGTCCCAATCGCTGTCGGCACGATGATCGCCGCGGGCCCTGCTCCCGAACAGCCAGATCGCCCGCGGTCGCATGCGGGTGCGGATCGCCGCGATCAACGTGGCGAGGTCGTCCGGCAGCGGATCGGCGTAGTTGGATCGGGACACCGTGCGATCCTAGGCCGGCCTTGGCGGGCCGACAATGCCGGGCGTACGCCTGCGGGTTGCCGCGCTGGCGCCCGCCTCGTATGGCCTGCCGCTCCAAGTCATCGCCCCGACGAGAGCCCGTGCCCCTGCTCACCACCCGCGCCCCGGCGAAGATCAACCTGACCCTGCACGTGCTCGGGCGTCGCCCCGGCGACGGCTATCACGTGCTGGAAAGCCTCGTGGCGTTCGCCGGCGTCGGCGATGCGCTGACGCTGGATCCCGGCCCGGAGCTGTCGCTCTCTGTGAGCGGCCCAACCGCGGGACCGGCCGGCCCGACCGGCGACAACCTCGTCGTGCGGGCGGCCCGGCACCTCGCGGAGGCGTTGCCCGATCTCAGGCTCGGCGCGTTCGATCTCGTCAAGCGGCTGCCGGTGGCGGCGGGGATCGGCGGAGGGTCGTCGGATGCGGCCGCGGCGCTGCGCCTGCTCGCGGAGCTGAACGGCCTGCCCTTCGACCATCCGGCGGTGGTCGCCGCCGCGCGGGCCACCGGGGCCGACGTGCCGGTCTGCCTTGATCCGCGGGCCCGCATGATGCGCGGCGCCGGCGAGGAGATCGGCCCGGCGCTCGGGATGCAGCCGTTCCCCGCGGTGCTGATCAACCCCGGCGTGCCGGTGCCGACGGCACCGGTGTTCAAGGCGCTCGGCCTCCGGGTCGGCGATCGCTTGAACGGCGCGCCCCATCCCGGGATCGGCCCGGGATCCGGGGTCGAGGCTCTGGTCGCGGCGATCGGGCCGGCGCGCAACGACCTCGAAGCCCCGGCGCTCACCGTGGCGCCGGCGATCGGCACCGCGCTCGCGGCGCTCCGCACCCAGGCGGGCTGCCGGCTCGCGCGGATGTCGGGTTCGGGCGCGACGGTGTTCGCGGTCTTCGCCGATCGTCATTCGGCGTCGCGGGCCGCGCGCGCCATCGGTTCGACGCAGCCGACGTGGTGGACGGTCGCGACCTACCTGCGCTGACGGACGGGCGGAAGCGTCGAGAGGATCTGTGAAGTGGTTCGAGGGCCGCCGCGTGCGGATCAGTGGACGCGCGAAACGCAGAAATCCACGACCTGCAGCAGCGCCGACTTCATCGGGCTTTCGGGGAAGGGATCGAGCGCATCCCGTGCCAGCGTGCCGTAGTCGCGCGCGCGGGCGACCGTCTCCTCGAGGGCGTGGTGCCGCCGCAGGATCGCGTGCGCGGTCTCGAGATCGCCGTCTTCCAGCGCACCCTGCTCCAGAGTCCGGCGCCAGAAGGCGCGCTCCTCCTCGGTGCCGCGGCGGACGGCGAGCACGATCGGCAAGGTGATCTTGCCTTCGCGAAAATCGTCGCCGACGTTCTTGCCGAGCGCTGCGCTGGTGCCGCCGTAGTCGAGCACGTCGTCGATGAGCTGAAAGGCGATGCCGAGGTTCATACCGTAGGCGCGGCAGGCCTCCTGCTCGGCGACCGGGCGCCCGGCGAGCACCGGACCGACCTCGCAGGCGGCGGCGAACAGCTCCGCGGTCTTGGCGCGGATCACCGCGAGGTACGCGTCCTCCGAGGTGCCGGTGTTCTTGGCAGCGGTGAGCTGCATGACCTCGCCCTCGGCGATCACCGTCGCGGCGGCCGAGAGGATGTCGAGGGCGCGCAGGGAGCCGACCTCGACCATCATCCGGAACGCTTGCCCAAGCAGGAAGTCGCCGACGAGCACGCTCGCCTCGTTGCCCCACTTGATCCGCGCGGCGACCCGGCCGCGGCGCATGTCGCTGCCGTCCACCACGTCGTCGTGCAGCAGGGTCGCGGTGTGCATGAACTCGACGCTGGCGGCGAGCTTCACGTCCCCGTCGTGGCCGGAATAGCCGCAGAGGTCGGCGCTCGCCAGGGTCAGGATCGGGCGCAGGCGCTTGCCGCCGGAATCGATCAGGTGGTTGGCGACCTCGGGGATCATCGCCACGTCGGAACCGGTGCGCGACAGGATCTGTGCGTTCACCCGCTCCATGCCGCCCGACACCAGGGCCACGAGGTCGGCGAGGCTCGCTTCCGCGTCGGGGCGGCCTTCTTCGATGGAAACGACGACACCCAAGGTCCGATGCCTCCAGACCGATTTCGACTGCAGCGCGCGATGCGCCACCCCTTCGCATGCGCTTGAGGGCACCGCAACATGCGTCCGCGAAACCGGATATGGTGCCGGCGCACGCCAGCGCGCACGCGACGAAAGCGCCCTCCATCGCGAACAGGGTTGTGATGACCGAGCTGATCCGCACCAACGACATCGTCCTGATCGGCTTCGCGCAATCGCTGCTCGAAGGCGCCGACATCCCGGTGCTCGTCGCCGACAACCACATGAGCCTGATGGAGGGCTCGATCGGCGCCTTCCCCCGGCGCCTGCTGGTGCCCGGCGATCATGCCGCGCAGGCGCGCCGGCTCCTGCGCGACGCCGGGCTCGCGCACGAGCTTCGCGATGCGAAGCCCTGATCATGGCCGAGGTGCCGGACGACTTTCTCGGCGGAACCCTGCGCCTGCTGCAGCCGCCGCGCGGCAGCCATCGAGCCGGGACCGACGCGGTCCTGCTAGCGCGGTGGATCGAGCCGAAGCCGGGCGACGTCGTCTGCGACGTCGGGGCCGGGACGGGGGCGGTCGGGCTCGCCGTCGGCATCCGCGAACCCGGCAGCCGCATCGTTCTGGTCGAGCGCGCGCCCGAGATCGGCGCGCTGGCGCGCCGGAACGCCGAGCTGAACGCGATGGCCGACCGGGTGACGGTGGTCGAGGCCGACGTGCTCGCCTCCGGTGCCGATCGCCGCAGCGCCGGCCTCGCAACGGGTTGCGCCGACATCGTGCTCACCAACCCGCCGTTCTTCGAGGCGGGACGTCACCGCCCGTCGCCGGACGCGGGCAAGGCCGCCGCCCACGACTTCCCTGTGGGCGGGTTGGAGCGCTGGATCCGGACCTGCACCGACCTGCTTCGACCGGACGGTCGGCTCGGGTTGATCCATCGGGCCGACGCCCTGCCGCTTTGCCTCGAAGCCCTGCGCAACCGGTTCGGCGGCGTCGCGATCCGTCCGGTCCACGCCCGCGCCGAGCGTCCGGCGATCCGCATCCTCGTCCGCGCGACCAAGGGAAGCCGTGCCGCGCTCGAATTGCATCCGCCGCTCGTCCTGCAGGGGGCGGACGGCGGCTTCACCGCCGAGGCGGACGCTCTGCACCGTGGCCGGCCCTGGCCGGCGTGAAGGTGCATGCGGCGCAAAACATCCGCGACGCGTGAAAAGAGGGGGGCGTCCCGGACGCCCCCCTCGCAAAACCTCAATAGAACCGCAGCCGGCGATGATGACCGTGATGGTGGTGGTGATGATGCCGGCGCCAGTGATGGTGACGGTGCCAGCGGTGATGCCGGTGCCAGCGATGGTGGCGGTGCCAATGGCGGCCGCCGTGCCAGCGGGCATTCTGCACCAGCGGCGCGGCATCGTTCTGCGCGGCGGTGATCGGCACCATCATCGGGGCGGCCTTCGCCGAGAGGCTCAGGCCCGTCGCGCCGCCGAGCAGCGCGAGCACGACCATCACAAATCTCCAGGATCGCATCGAGACGTCCTCTCCTTGCCTGTGGGACGGGCGAGGGGTCGGGCCCCGCCCGGGCGGAGAACGCTCCGCCGCGCCGGAAACGGCGGCCGGCGCGATTCGGTTCGATCGGCAGGCCGCGAAACGACGCGCCCTGCGCCGCAAGCCTTGCCGCGGGGCCGGCGATGACCACCTCCCACGACGCGGGCCTTCTCCCACCATCGGATCTCCATGTCCTTCGCCGTTCCGGATTTCGTGCGTGCGCTCCTGCCGGCGCGCTTTCGCAAGACGCGGCCGCGCGTCGCCGTGGTGCGCCTGAACGGCGCGATCGGCGCGGTCTCGCCGCTGCGCCCGGGCCTCTCGATCGCCACGGTGGCGGGCAGCCTGGAGCGCGCCTTCGCGGTGCCGGGCGCGGTCGCCGTGGCGATCGTGATCAACTCGCCGGGCGGCGCGCCGGCGCAATCCCACCTGATCCACCGGCGCATCCGGGATCTCGCCGTGGAGAAGAACCTGCCGGTCTACGCCTTCGTCGAGGACGTGGCGGCGTCGGGCGGCTACATGATCGCCTGCGCGGCCGACACCATCGTCGCCGACCCGACCTCGGTGGTCGGCTCGATCGGTGTCGTCTCGGCCGGCTTCGGGTTCGACAAGCTGCTCGCACGCATCGGCGTCGAGCGCCGCGTCCACACCCAGGGCGACGCCAAGGCGATGCTCGATCCGTTCCGGCCGGAGGACCCGGCCGACGTCGAGCGCCTGCTGCGCATCCAGGCCGACGTGCAGGACCTGTTCACCGGTCTCGTCACGACGCGTCGCCCGACGTTGAGGTCCGGCGAGAACCTGTTCACGGGGGCGATCTGGACGGGACGGCAGGCTCTCGAGCTCGGGCTCGTTGACGCGATCGGCGACATCCGCTCGACGCTGCGCGCCCGATTCGGGGAGGGCGTCGACCTGAGGCTGATCGCCGAGGCGAAGGGGTCGTTCGTCGCCCGCCTGCTGCGCCGCGGGGCGCCGGGCGGGATCGGCTTGGCCGACGAGGCCATCGCCGCGATCGAGGAGCGTGCGGCCTGGGCGCGTTACGGCCTGTGAGGCGACGTCGCGCGCAGGCCGCAAGGCCGCCACACGACGGCGCGCTCAGCGCGCGAGGCAGGCGGCGTCCGGCGTGCCGTACCCGCTGTAGACTACCCGCACCTTGCGGGTGCAGCCCTCGGCCTTGACGGCCGGCGCGGCGACGGGCGCCACCTCGACCGGCACCACCGCGACCGGCACGGCCACCGCCGAGACGTCGTCCACGGTGGCCAGTGCGCTGCTGGCGCTCATCACCAGCGGTGTCGCGACGAGCGAGGCGGCGACGAGGACCGCGAAGACGGTGACGTTCTTCTTGGCGAGGCTGCGCATGACTGTTGTTCCGTCGCGTTCGGCCGGGGCGGGCGGCCGATATCCCAGTGTTGGGCAATAAACTTGGCCGTCGCGATACGGTTCCGCTTGTCTGCCGAAATTGCGCCGCAATCGGTGTGCGCCCGCACCCGCGCCGGCGTCGCGGTTGCCCAATGCGGTCGCCCGCGCTTAAACGCTGCCGCCTCCCCTGCCCGACGACGAAGAAGCGCCCATGCCGAGCGATGCCGATCTCAGCCCGAAAACGTCGTTCCAGGGCCTGATCCTGACCCTGCAGCGCTTCTGGGCCGCCAAGGGCTGCGTGATCCTGCAGCCCTACGACATGGAGGTCGGGGCGGGCACGTTCCACCCGGCGACGACGCTGCGCGCGCTCGGCCCGAAGCCGTGGAAGGCCGCCTACGTCCAGCCCTCGCGCCGGCCGAAGGACGGGCGCTACGGCGAGAACCCGAACCGGCTGCAGCACTACTACCAGTTCCAGGTCATCCTGAAGCCGAACCCCGAGAACCTGCAGGAGCTCTACCTCGAATCGCTCGCCGCGATCGGCGTCGATCTCGCCCTGCACGACATCCGCTTCGTCGAGGACGACTGGGAAAGCCCCACGCTGGGTGCCTGGGGTCTCGGCTGGGAATGCTGGTGCGACGGCATGGAGGTGAGCCAGTTCACCTACTTCCAGCAGGTCGCCGGCCTCGAATGCGCACCGGTCGCGGGCGAGCTGACCTACGGGCTGGAGCGCCTGGCGATGTACGTGCAGGGCGTGGAGAACGTCTACGATCTGAACTTCAACGGCGGGGCGGGCGCGGAGAAGGTCACCTATGGCGACGTGTTCCTGCAGGCCGAGCAGGAGTATTCGCGGCACAACTTCGAGGCGGCTGACACGGCGATGCTGTTCCGCCAGTTCGCCGATTCCGAGAAGGCCTGCCGCCTCTACCTCGACGCCGGCGCGCCCGAGCGCGCGGGCGCGCGCCACCGCATGGTTCAGCCGGCCTACGACCAGTGCATCAAGGCGAGCCACGTCTTCAACCTGCTCGACGCCCGCGGCGTGATCTCGGTGACCGAGCGCCAGAGCTACATCCTGCGGGTGCGTGAGCTGGCCACGGCCTGCGGCGCGGCCTGGCTGCTCACGGAGACCGGCGGCGCATAGGACTGCCACAGACGACAATTCGCGTCCGCCAGATTATCACGAAGGCCTATTTTGTGATAATCGCGGTCGGAGGGATTGCAGTTCATGAAACACGCGGATTTTGTCGGCTCGCCGAGCGGGCGGCTTGCGTCCACGGTGCAGGGACAATGGGCGTTCGTACCTCACGCCCTCCCACCGTCGGAACTCGACCTCACATCCCTGATGGGCGCCATCGCGCACGCATCGCAACTGCTCGGCGAGTTAAACGGCATCAGCCGAACGCTGCCGGATCCGTATCTTTTGATCCGGCCGCTTCAGGTGCGGGAAGCGCTGACCTCGTCGAGCATGGAAGGGACATACACGACCGTGAACGACCTTCTGCTCCTTGAGGCCGGAGCGCCGGAGCGGGGGGGAACGAGCGATACGCGCGAGGTGCAGAATTACCGCCGTGCCCTCTCGGCGGCGATCCGAAGTTTGGAGGATGTCCCGCTCTCATTGCGCACCTTGCGCGACGCGCATCGCCGTTTGCTGAGCGGGGTGGCCCGCCATCGAGGTGCGGTGGCCGCACCTGGCGAACTCAAGCGCAGTCAGAATTTCATTGGCGCCTACACGATCGAAGATGCCCGTTATGTTCCGCCGCCGCCGATGGAGGCGCAAGCTGCGCTCGAAGCTTTGGAAGTCTACATCCAGCGTGAGGATCGTGGCCTGATTCCGGACATCGTCGACGCGGCGCTGATCCATTACCAATTTGAAGCAATACATCCATTCTCAGACGGCAACGGGCGTGTCGGCCGCATGCTCATCACGCTCCATTTGTTCATGCGGCAGGTGATCCGGCTACCGATCCTGTATCTCAGTCCTGTATTCGAACGACGCAAGGACGAGTACATCGATCGTATGTATGACGTTTCGCGCCATGGAAACTGGACCGCCTGGATCGCCTTCTTTCTCGATGTCGTCGTCGAGGCGAGTGAGGCCACGATCGGCACAGCCGACGCTCTGCTCGCACTTCAAGCCGATTATCGGGCTCGTATCCGCGAGGTTGGACGGTCCGCCAACCTCGTGACAATTCTCGACCTCCTGTTTCGGCGACAAGTCGTGACGATTCCGCGGATCGCCGAACATCTAAAGGTCAAGTACCGATCGGCGCAGCTGAACGTCGAGGCGTTGGTGAGGGCCGGTATCCTCGAAGAGGTCGCAGAAACGGCGAATCCGAAATTCTTCATCGCCCGGGAAATCCGGGACATCATCGATCGCGCACCCGTTCGGACTTCATGATTCCCGGCACCCCTTTTCTCGCGCGTCGCACTTTCATCACCGAGTCCAAGGCCTCATCATGAGCATCCGCATCGCGTTCGTCTTGATATTCGCCCTCGGCGCTGCTCCGGCCTTAGCCCAGTCCGCCACCGACCCGGTCGAGACCGTGCGCGCGTTCTACGCCAAGGACGATATCGGTGCGGTCGGCTTCTATGCGGCGCGCCTGCGCTCGCTCTACGAGCGGGACCGGCGCGAGGCCGGAAACGAGGTCGGCCGACTGGATTTCGCCTTCTACGTGAACGGGCAGGACACGGAGGCGAACTGGGAGAAGACCCTGAAGCTCACCATGCTCGCATCCGACGACGCGCGTGCGGAGGTGCAGGCGACCTTCCACAACGGCACGCCGCAGTACCTGCGCTACGATCTCGTGCGCGAGAACGGGCGCTGGCTGATCGCCGACGTGCGCTCGACGACGGCGCAAACCTGGGATCTCGTGACGATCCTTTCTGCGAAGCTGCCCTAGCCCGAGCGCGACGCGCAGATCAGCGGCGGCATCCCGCGCCTCTCCGCATGCTCCGTCTCGACGGACGCGGAGCGGGCGTCTATTCCCGCGGCCATGCCCGATTTGCTGCTCGAACTCCGCTCCGAAGAAATCCCGGCCCGCATGCAGCGGCGCGCGGCCGAGGACCTGAAGAAGCTCGTCACCGCCGCGCTGGTGGAGCGCGGCTTCCTCTACGACGGCGCGAAGGCCTTCGCGACCCCGCGCCGGCTGGCGCTCCACGTCGCCGGCTTGCCCGCGCGCGGCGAGGCTTTGCGCGAGGAGCGGCGCGGACCGAAGGTCGGCGCGCCGGACGCCGCGGTGCAGGGCTTCCTGCGCGGCGCCGGGCTGACGAGCCTCGACCAGGCGCGGACGATTATCGACCCGAAGAAGGGCGAGTTCTACCTCGCAGTGATCGAAAAGCCCGGCCGCGAGACGCTGGACGTGCTGGCCGAGATCCTGCCGGCGATCATCAAGAGCTTCCCCTGGCCGAAATCCATGCGCTGGGGGGCGGCCTCGGCGCAGGCGGGCGCCCTGCGCTGGGTGCGCCCGCTGCAATCGATCGTCGCGACCTTCGGCCCGGAGACCGAGACGCCGGACCTGGTGCCGTTCGAGGTCGGCGGCATCCCGTCGGGCACCACCACCTACGGCCACCGCTTCCTGGCGCCCGGCGCGATCGAGGTCCGTCGCTTCGACGACTACGTCCGGAGCCTGGAGCGCGCCAAGGTCGTGCTCGATGCGGATCGCCGCAAGGACATCATCCTGCACGACGCCCGCGACCTCGCCTTCGCCCGCGGCCTCGAGCTCGTAGAGGACGAGGGCCTGCTGGAGGAGGTCGCAGGCCTCGTCGAATGGCCGGTGGTGCTGATGGGGACCTTCGACAAAAGCTTCCTCGACATCCCGGGCGAGGCGGTGCGCGCCACCATCCGCGCCAACCAGAAATGCTTCGTCGTGCGCGACGCCGGCGGCGCGCTGGCGCCGGCCTTCATCCTGGTCTCGAACCTCGTCGCCACGGACGGCGGCGCCGCGATCACCGCGGGCAACGAGCGCGTGGTCCGCGCCCGGCTCTCGGACGCGAAGTTCTTCTGGGAGACCGGCAAGGCGATCCGCCTCGCGGACCGCCTGCCGAAGCTCGACACCATCGTGTTCCACGAGAAGCTCGGGACGCAGGGCGAGCGGGTGCAGCGCATCGCGGCGCTCGCGCGTGAGCTTGCCTCCCTCGTCGGCGCCGATGCCGACCTCGCCGAGCGCGCCGCGCGGCTCGCCAAGGCGGACCTCGTCACCGAGATGGTCGGCGAGTTTCCCGAGCTGCAGGGCTTGATGGGCGCTCGCTACGCCGCGCTCCAGGGCGAGAACCCGAGCGTCTGTGCCGCGATCGAGGAGCACTACAAGCCGGTCGGGCCGAGCGACCGCGTGCCGACCGATCCGGTTTCGGTGGCGGTGGCGCTCGCCGACAAGCTCGACACGCTGGTGGGCTTCTGGGCGATCGACGAGAAGCCCACCGGGAGCAAGGACCCGTACGCGCTGCGGCGGGCGGCTTTGGGGGTGATCCGGACCACGCTGGAGCGGTCCCTGCGGCTGCCGCTTTCGAGCGTCGCCAACCGACAGTTCGCCATCGCGGAAACCCGTGGCGCGCCGGCCGCCTCCGCCGAGCCCGCAAGCATCCGCGAGGACGATCTCGGCTCGGCCGGCTTCCATTTCTCCGCAATCGTCGAGACCGACGGCGAGGCCGACCGAAGCCCGTCGGCCCAGCGCGTCGCCGACCTGCTGGCCTTCTTCGCCGACCGCCTCAAGGTCTACCTGCGCGACAAGGGCGCCCGCCACGACCTGATCGATGCGGTCTTCGCGCTGCCCGGACAGGACGACCTGCTGATGGCGGTCCGCCGCGTCGAGGCGCTCGGCGCCTTCCTCGACACCGAGGACGGCAGGAACCTGCTCGCCGGCGTGAAGCGCGCCTCGAACATCCTGCGCATCGAGGAAAAGAAGGACGGCCGCGCATACGATGCCGAGCCCGATGCGGCGCTCGCCGCCGCCGGCCAGCCCGAGGAGCGGGCGCTGGCCGAGGCACTGGCGACGGCGCGGGCCGAGGCCTCGGCGGCGGTCGCGAAGGAGGATTTCGCCGGCGCGATGCGGGCGCTCTCGCACCTGCGCGCCCCGGTTGACGCCTTCTTCGAGCACGTCACCGTCAACGCCGACGACGCGGCGCTTCGCGAGAACCGCCTCGCCCTCCTCAATGCGCTGCGCGCCGCAACCCGCGAAGTCGCAGACTTCTCGGCGATCGTGGGGTGAACCGCGGGTCCCTTCTCCCAGGGGGAGAAGGGCAGGACGATCTACACTTCCTATAGGGGGAAGCGCGGGTCTCCTCTCCCGTCCGGAAGAGGGACAGGGTGAGGGATGCGCCTTCTCCGGATGAACCTGTCCCCTCACCCCAACCCTCTCCCGAACGGGAGAGGGTGTGCGTCGCGCATCCGCGAGGTCGCGTCGGCGTGTGAGGTAAGGTCATGGCATGCCGAACCCGACGCAGCGTGCGAAGAATTTGCGGGCGGCGGAGACCGGTGCGGAAGCACGGCTCTGGCGCGTCCTCCGCAATCGGCAGCTGACCGGGCGCAAGTTCCGGCGGCAATGGCCGATCGGTCGCTACGTCGTCGATTTCGCCTCATCGAGGCGAAGCGCGTCGTCGAGGTCGTGGGTGCGACGCATGGATCGCAGGCCGCGATCGCGTCCGATGCCGATCGGACCGAATGGCTCGGACGATGCGGGTTCGAGGTCGTCCGCATCGCCAACGCCGAGATCGACGAAAACCTCGACGGCGTCCGCGAGACGATCCTCGCCGCGATCGAGCGGCGCGATGTCCTATGACGCGCAGCCTCAGAACCAACCCTTGATGCGGAACACCACGATCGGGATGATCGCGCTCGCGAGGATCAGGCTGAGCGCGTAGGGGTAGCCGTAGGCCCAGTCCAGCTCGGGCATGTGCTTGAAGTTCATCCCGTACATCGACGCGATCAGCGTCGGCGGCACGCCGACCACCGAGACGACGGTGAGGACGCGGAAGACGTTGTTCTGCTCGATGTTGATCAGGCCCAAGGCCGCGTCGAGGAGGAACTGGACGTTCTCCGAGAGCCGGGTCTCGAACTCGTCGAGGGACTCGATGTCCCGGCGGATCGTTTCGAAGCGCGCATCGGTCTCCTCCTGGGCCAGCACCTGCTCGCAGGCTCCGGCGACGAAGGGCACGATGCGCTCGAGGCCGAGCAGGCTCGCCCGGATCTTGCCGAGCACCTTCCCGCGGCGGGCGATGCCCCGCAGGATGCGCTTCAGCGCCAGGTCGCGGCGGCGCGGCGGGGCCTTCTCGTCGGATTTCGACGGTCGGGCGCGCACGTCGAAGTCGAAGATCCGCGTCGAGAGGCCGTCGAGCTCGGCGCCCATGTCCTCGAGCGCATCGGCGAGGCTGTCGACCAGCTCCTCCATCAGCAGCAGGAAGACCTCGATCCCGGTCTTGGCGACCTCCCCCTCGTCGATCCGCTTGCGCACCTCGGTGAAGGCGCGGAGCTCGTGGAAGCGCACGGTGACGAGGTGGTCCGGCGTCAGGACGAAGCCGAGCGGCTTGAGCAGCGAGTCGGTGCTCTCGAAGGTCACCATCGGCGTCGAGAGCGACAGGCCGTTCTTCAGCCGGCGCAGGCGGCTGGAGCTCTCGACCTCGGACAGCGCCTTGCGCGAGGGCACGCGGATGCCGGTGGCCTCCTCCACCGCCCGGGCCTCCTCGGGGGTCGGATCGTTGAGGTCGATCCACACGGTCTGGGTCGGGACGGCGGCGCGACCGCGGGTGTCGCTCGGCGCGAGCGCGCCCTCGGGGCCGTGCAGGCTGAGCATGAAAGGGAATTCCGTCGGCGCTTGCGATGAGGGAGAGAAACCCGGCGCGCGACGGCCGCCGCGGGGTGCGACAGACTTGACTCGCCAAGGGGCCGCCGCTATCTCGCCCGCAGCCTTGGCACTCATCTTCCACGAGTGCTAACGGCCAGGGTTGGACGCGGGTCTCCGCGGCATCAACGCCGATTTGCGAATTCAAACAAGAGGGCAGCTCATGAAGTTCCGTCCGCTGCACGACCGGGTCGTCGTCCGCCGCATCGAAGGCGAAGAGAAGACCAAGGGCGGCATCATCATCCCCGACACCGCCAAGGAGAAGCCGCAGGAAGGCGAGATCGTCGCCGTCGGCCCGGGCGCCCGCGACGAGGCCGGCCGCATCAACGCGCTCGACGTCAAGGCCGGCGACCGCGTCCTGTTCGGCAAGTGGTCGGGCACCGAGGTCAAGATCGACGGTCAGGATCTCCTGATCATGAAGGAATCCGACATCATGGGCGTCGTCGCCTGAGGTCTTCGGACACCTGACGTAACCGCCCTTCGAGGCCCGCCCGGGTCTTGGGGCTTCTCCACCAACGAAAAGGAATCCTGCACATGGCAGCGAAAGACGTTCGTTTCTCCTCCGACGCGCGCGACAAGATGCTCCGCGGCGTCGACATCCTCGCGGATGCCGTCAAGGTGACGCTCGGCCCGAAGGGCCGCAACGTCGTGATCGAGAAGAGCTTCGGCGCGCCGCGCATCACCAAGGACGGCGTCACCGTCGCCAAGGAGATCGAGCTCTCCGACAAGTTCGAGAACATGGGCGCCCAGATGGTGCGCGAAGTGGCCTCGAAGACCAACGACATCGCCGGTGACGGCACCACCACCGCGACCGTGCTCGCCCAGGCGATCGTCCGCGAAGGCGCCAAGTACGTCGCCGCCGGCATGAACCCGATGGACCTGAAGCGCGGCATCGACCTCGCCACGGCCGCCGCGGTCAAGGACATCATCGCGCGCTCCAAGAAGGTCGCCTCGTCCGAGGAGGTCGCCCAGGTCGGCACGATCTCGTCGAACGGCGACAAGGAAATCGGCGAGATGATCGCCCACGCGATGCAGAAGGTCGGCAACGAGGGTGTCATCACCGTCGAGGAAGCCAAGACCGCCGAGACCGAGCTCGACGTCGTCGAGGGCATGCAGTTCGACCGCGGCTACCTGTCCCCGTACTTCATCACGAACGCGGAGAAGATGGTCGCCGAGCTCGAGGACCCCTACATCCTCATCCACGAGAAGAAGCTGTCGTCGCTCCAGGCGATGCTGCCGGTGCTCGAGGCCGTGGTGCAGACCGGCAAGCCGCTGGTCATCATCGCCGAGGACATCGAGGGCGAGGCGCTCGCCACCCTCGTGGTCAACAAGCTGCGCGGCGGCCTGAAGGTCGCGGCCGTGAAGGCGCCGGGCTTCGGCGATCGCCGCAAGGCGATGCTTGAGGACATCGCGATCCTCACGCAGGGCCAGATGATCGCCGAGGATCTCGGCATCAAGCTCGAGAACGTCACTCTGCCGATGCTCGGCCGCGCCAAGCGGATCCGCATCGAGAAGGAGACCACGACGATCATCGACGGTTCGGGCGAGAAGGCCGACATCGAGGCGCGCGTCGGGCAGATCAAGGCGCAGATCGAGGAGACCACCTCGGACTACGACCGTGAGAAGCTCCAGGAGCGCCTGGCCAAGCTCGCCGGCGGCGTCGCGGTCATCCGCGTCGGCGGCGCGACCGAGGTCGAGGTCAAGGAGAAGAAGGACCGCGTCGACGACGCGCTCAACGCCACCCGCGCTGCGGTGGAAGAGGGCATCGTCCCCGGCGGCGGCACCGCCCTGCTCCGCGCCAAGAAGGCGGTCGCCGCCCTCTCGAGCGACAACCCCGACGTCCAGGCCGGCATCAAGATCGTGCTGAAGGCGCTCGAGGCCCCGATCCGTCAGATCGCCCAGAACTCGGGCGTCGAGGGCTCCATCGTCGTCGGCAAGATCACCGACAACACCAGCTCCGAGTCCTACGGCTTCAACGCCCAGACGGAAGAGTACGTCGACATGATCCAGGCCGGCATCATCGACCCGGCCAAGGTCGTGCGCACCGCCCTGCAGGACGCGGCCTCGGTCGCCGGCCTGCTCGTCACCACCGAAGCCATGATCGCCGACTCTCCGAAGAAGGACAGCGGCGCCCCCATGGGCGGCGGCGGCGGCATGGGCGGCATGGGCGGCGGGATGGACTTCTAAGTCCAAGCCACCATTGCAACGTCGGAAGGGGGTCGCCGCGAGGCGGCCCCTTTTTTCGTTGCGCTTGGGCCCGGGTCGGCGCCGTCTTCCCGACGCTGTGAAACGATCGGCGAGCGGACGCTTGGACGACGAGGGGGCTCGGGCGGCTTCGGGGAAGCCTGCAGCAGATCTGTCTCGACCATTGGCCGCGCGCGCGCGGCCTCCCCCGGACATCCTGAGCGGGAGGCTCTGACGCGACGCGCTTCAAGCCTTTCAACCGGGAAGTCGACGAGAGCCGCGGCGGCGATTCTGCGAAAAGGACGACAGGAGCGATCGACGACGCGCCGTGTCAGCCCGCCCGCTTTCCGCAGCGGACGTAGGATGCGGTGCCCTTGCCGCTCGTCCAGGTCAGGCGGTCGCCGTCGACGACGAGGCGGACCTGGGAGGACCAACGCCGGCCGCGCTCGGCGCAGTCCGCGGCCATGGTCCAGGCGTTCCCGACGCGTCGGCCGTCGTGGAAGCTGCAGATCGTCCGCCCGGCACTGGCGCGCTCAGGCGTGATCGTCGCGGGGATGTAGCCGCGTCGGCGCGAGCGCTTGCCGCAGGCGGCCTCGGTCGGGCCCCAGGTCCCGACGTACTCGGCGCGCTCAACCCGCGGCGGCGGTGCGGGCACCGAAGCAGCGGCCGGTGCCGAGACCGCCGCGACGACCGGAGCCGGCGCTTCGACGACGCGCGGCACCTGTACCTCGGGCACCGGCGTCGCGGCCGCGACGGCGATGGTCTGCGGCAAGGGGGGGAAGCCGAAGGCGGGCACCTCCGGCGGGGCGGCGGCGGCCGGCCTGAACGGGAGATCTTCGCTGAGGAACGTCACGCTGTACCCGAACAGCGTGCCCCAGCCGGCGGCGAGCGCGACGAACAGCGCGACCCAGCGCTTCGAAACGGGACGGCCCGCTCCGCTGCTCTGTTCCGTCGGGTACGCCTCGAGCCCCGCCGCCATCGTCATCCCGCCCTCCCCTTCGTGGGCCGCACGCATCCGACGCCGAAATCTTCCGTGCGCCCGTCCGTCGCGACGCGGGAGCGATGGAGATGCCGAAGGTCCGCTGGGACGCCGCCTCGAAGATCCAGCGATTCGCAGACTGCGCACCGCGGGCGACGAAATCTTAACAAGTCTTGCGCGGCGCGAAATCCCTAAACGCGCGAATACGGCGCTGCGGCGGCGACGGATCGCAGGTGGGTCTTCGACGCGACACTTCCGGCGTTGCATCGGTGCAATGGCGGGTGCGCCAATTCACTGCCATGCTCGCGCGCCGCTCCCTTCAGGGCGAGCCAACGAGGCGCCCGATTCCCAGCGATGAGATGCTTCGCCACGGCTCTTGTGATCGCCCTCGTGTCGGGGCCGGCCTCGGCGCAGACGCGGCAGGCGACACCGCGCATCGCCTGCGCGGACGCGATGGAGATGGTCAAGCGCGGCGGCGACGTGACGATCGCGGTCGGCGGCGCGCAGCCCGAGCGCATCGTGCGCGACCGCAGCTTCTGCGACCTGTCCGAGATCGCCGAGCTTCGCCTCGTGCCCACCCGCGACAACCCGCAATGCCCGATCGGCTATCGCTGTCGCGAGCCGGGCTTCGAGGAATGGAACTGGTAGGCGGCCGGCTCACGCGCGGTTGAGCGTCGCGCCCTGGCCGGTGCCACGATCTCGCCACGACCCGCGGTCACTGCCGCCGGGAAGGGCTTCGCGAACGGAGCCGATCGTCAAGATTTCCGGGAGACGCGCGTGGCCGCACTTCGAAGCGGGCTCGGCCTGCAGGCCGTCCTCACGGCGCTCGCCGCGCTCGCGCTGCTGGCAGCACCCGGCGTCCCCTCCCCGCCGCTCTACGTCTCGCTCGCGGGCTTCGCCATGGCCGGCATCCTGCTCGCCTCGGCCAACCTCTCCGCCTACCTGAAGGTCTTCGTCTCGGTCTACGGGATCGGCTACCTCGTGCTCGCCGGCGGCAAGACGCTGGCCGCGATGGGAGCGCTGCCGCCGACGCTCGCTGCCCTGCTCCCGCCGGACTTCGCGGCCACGGGCGCCGTGGTGTTCGGCGGGTTGGTCCTGGCGATCTCCTACCTGAAGCCGATCCGCGCGATCACCCTGATCGCCGATCCGTACTTCGCCAGCCGCGAGGCGCCGACCCGGGAGATCGGCCCGTTCCGCTTCTTCGGCAACACCGAGGGCAAGGTCGGGCAGCGGCTGGTGGCGCTGTCGATCTTCATCACCTTCGCCCAGGTGGCGCTGCAGCTGCGCCTGAACTTCTGGTTCCGCGACCTGTTCAATGCGCTGCAGGAGTACAATGCCGACGCGTTCTGGTACCAGCTCGTCTGGATCTTCGCCCCGCTCGCCACGATCTGGGTCGTGGTCGGCATGTTCGACACCTTCGTCGATGCGTCGCTCCACCTGCGCTGGCGGACCTGGCTGACCCGGAGCTTCTACGAGCGGTGGCTCGACGGCGGCACGCATTACCGCATCCCCTTCACCGGCGAGCACGCGGACAACCCGGACCAGCGCATCCAGAGCGACGTCAACCTGTTCATCTCGCAGACGACGACGCTCTCGATCCGCCTGCTGTCACAGGCGGCGACCCTGGTCTCGTTCATGGTCATCTTGTGGGGCCTGTCGCGCGATTTCGTCTTGCCGTTCACCGACACCGTGGTCCCGGGCTTCCTGGTCTGGCTCGTCGTCGGCTACGCGCTGGTCGGCACCTGGCTGACGCACCTGATCGGACGCCCGCTGATCGGGCTCGACTTCCGGCAGGAGAAGGTCGAGGCCGACTTCCGCTTCTCGCTCGCCCGCTCGCGGATCTACTCCGAGCAGATCGCGCTCCTGCGCGGCGAGCGCGCGGAGAACGTCAGGCTGAAGAGCCTGTTCGGCGAGATCATCGACAACTACCTCGGCATCATCTACCGGCGGATCAAGCTCGGCAGCTTCACGCTGTCCTACAGCCAGATCAGCGTGGTGTTTCCCTACATCCTCGCCGCGCCGAGCTACTTCCTCAAGAAGATCACCCTCGGACAGTTCCAGCAGACCGGCGACGCCTTCTCCAGCGTGCAGTCGTCGCTGTCGTTCTTCATCAACTCCTACGTCACGATCGCGGCCTACAAGGCCAACACCAACCGTCTCGCCTCGTTCAAGCGCGCGATGACGCTGGCCGAGGCCTATTCCGCCGCCTCCGACGGGCTCGGCCACGGCAACGCCACCGGGTCCGACGTGACCGCGACCGGGCTGACGCTCGCCCTGCCCGACGGGCGGACGATCGTCACCGCCGACAGCCTTGCGATGACGAAGGGCGCGTCGACGCTCGTCACCGGCCCCTCGGGCTCCGGCAAGTCGACCCTGTTCCGCGCGATCGCCGGGATCTGGCCGTTCGGCAAGGGCCGGATCGACGTGCCCGCCGGCCAATCGGCCCTGGTGCTGCCGCAGCGGCCCTACATTCCCCTCGGCACGCTGCGCGGTGCCGTGTGCTACCCGAACACCACCGACCAGTTTCCGGACGCGGCGATCCGCGAGGCGCTGGTCGCGGCGCAACTGCCGGCTCTGGTCGATCGCCTGGACGAGGTCGACGCCTGGGACCAGCGCCTGTCCGGCGGCGAGCAGCAGCGCCTGGCGATCGCCCGCGCGGTGCTGGCCAAGCCCGAATGGCTGTTCCTCGACGAATCCACCGCCGCCCTCGACGAGCCGAGCGAGGCCGGCATCTACCAGATGCTGCGCGAGACCCTGCCCAACACCACGATCGTCTCGATCGGCCATCGCTCGACCCTGCACGAGCACCATCAGCGCCGGGTCGACATGCAGAGCACGGGGGACGGCCGGTTCAGCCCGCGCGAGTTTCGCGCCGTCGCGCCAGCGGAATAGTCCCGGCTGCAAAACGTAAGACACCGCCGTTAGACGGCTCATCGTCGTCGCTCGAAGTCGCCGTACAGCAATGCGGGAGGGTTCACCCGTCCGCATTGCCAGGTTGAAATAATAAAGGAACCCTCCGGCAGTCCTGACGTTTGATACCCGCCTCAAGAAACTGCGGAGAAACGCATGACCAAGATCACCACTTTCGCCGGTGCCGCCGCCCTCGTTCTGATGTCGTCGGCCGCGTTCGCCGCGCCGTGCTCGACCGGAACCACCGTCACCCCCGACAAGGACGCCAGCAAGGCCTCGACGGTCGATCCGAAGGCCACCGCCAACACCAGCCCCGGCGCCAAGGGCGAGTCGCCCGGCACCGTCGGCGCGATGAACAAGGCCGGTTCCGCCGCCGGAGCCACCTCGCCGGCGGATGTCAACGCCCAGGACAAGGGCAACCCGACCGCCGCGCAGGCTGCCAAGAACGATTGCTGATCGATGATAGCGGATCGGCATCGATCCGATCCGAGACGTTGCGCCCGCTCCGGGAAACCGGGGCGGGCGTTTTCGTGCGCCTAGCGCCGCAGGCCGGTCGCCGCCAGGGCGGCCTTGCGGATCGCGTCCACGTCCGGCGGGCCGGGCTTCACGACCCAGCTTCCGCCGACGCAGAGAACCGCGTCGAGCGCGAGCCAGTCCGGCGCCGTCGCCTCGGAGATGCCGCCGGTCGGGCAGAACCGGACCTGCCCGAACGGGGCGGCCAGCGCCTTCAGCGCCTTGATCCCGCCGGACGCTTCCGCCGGGAAGAACTTGAACCGGTCGAGCCCGTGGTCGAGCCCGCGCATGATGTCGGCGGCATTCGCCACCCCCGGCAGGTAGGGGATGCCGCGCTTCAACGCCGCCTCGGTGAGCGGCGCGGTGAGGCCGGGGCTGACGATGAACGTCGCGCCGGCTTCGATCGCCGCGTCGAGGTCGCGCTCGTTGAGGACCGTTCCCGCCCCGACCACCGCGCCTTCCACCCGCGACATCGCGCGGATCACGTCGAGGGCGGCCGGCGTGCGGAGCGTGACCTCGAGCGCGGTCAGGCCGCCCTCGACCAGGGCTCGGGCGATCGGCTCGGCATGCTCGACGTCCTCGATCACGAGGACGGGGATCACGGGGACGGAGCGCATCAGCGCGTCGATGCCGGTCATGGTTGGATCTCCCGTTTCGTGATCAGAGGCCGGCGGCCGCGAGCATCGCCGAGGCGCCCTGCTCGGCCCCGTCGGCGCCGTGGCGCATGAAGGCGAACAGCTCCCGCCCGGTCCCGGTGGCCGGCGGCGGCGCCGCGGCCTCGTCGCGGGCGGCGAGTTCCGCGTCGTCGACGAGCACCTGCAGCAGCCCTTCCTCCGCGCTGAGCCGCACGATGTCGCCGTCGCGGATCTTCGCGATGAGGCCGCCGCCGAGCGCCTCCGGGCTGAGATGGATCGCCGCCGGCACCTTGCCCGACGCACCCGACATCCGGCCGTCCGTGACCAGGGCGACCTTGTGGCCGCGGTCCTGCAGCACGCCGAGCTGCGGCGTGAGCTTGTGCAGTTCCGGCATCCCGTTGGCGCGGGGGCCCTGGAAGCGAACCACAACGACCACGTCGCGCTCGAGCTCGCCCGCCTTGAACGCCTTCAGCACGTCGTCCTGGTCGTCGAAGACGCGGGCCGGCGCCTCGATCGTGCGGCGGTGCTCGTCCACGGCGCTGGTCTTGAAGGTGGCGCGGCCGAGGTTTCCCTTCACCAGGCGCATCCCGCCATCGGCCTGGAACGGCGCGGCGGGCTTGCGCAGCATCGTGTCGTCGAGGCTCTCGGGCACCGCCTCCTCGAAGGTCAGCGCGTCGCCCGACAGCTTCGGGTCGCGAGCGTGGTCGCGCAGGCGCGCACCGGACACGGTGAGGATGTCGTCGTGCAGCAGGCCGGCGTCGATGAGGCTCGCCATCACAAAGCTCATCCCGCCGGCGGCGTGGAAGTGGTTCACGTCGCCCGAGCCGTTCGGATAGACCCGGGCGATCAGCGGCACCACACCGGACAGCCGGTCGAAATCCTCCCAGTCGAGAACGATGCCGGCGGCACGCGCCATCGCCGGCAGGTGGATCGCGTGGTTGGTCGAGCCGCCGGTGGCGAGCAGCCCGACCACCGCGTTGACGATCGCCTTCTCGTCGATGCAGCGCCCGAGCGGCCGGTAGTCGTTGCCCGACGCGCCGATCTCCGACAGCCGGTGGATCGCGGCGCGGGTCACGGCCTGTCGCAGCTTGGTGCCCGGATTGATGAACGAGGCGCCGGGCATGTGCAGGCCCATCACGTCCATCATCATCTGATTGGAGTTCGCAGTGCCGTAGAACGTGCAGGTGCCGGCCCCGTGATAGGAGGCGGATTCCGATTCCAGCAGCTCCTCGCGCCCGACCTTGCCCTCGGCGTAGAGCTGGCGGATGCGCTGCTTCTCCTTGTTGGCGATCCCCGTCGGCATCGGCCCGGCCGGGATCAGGATCGTCGGCAGGTGGCCGAAGCGCAGCGCGCCGATGATCAAGCCCGGCACGATCTTGTCGCAGATGCCGAGCAGGGCGGCCCCGTCGAACATGCCGTGGCTGAGCGCGACCGCCGCCGACAGGGCGATGGCGTCGCGCGAGAACAGCGACAGCTCCATGCCGCGCTGGCCTTGGGTGACGCCGTCGCACATCGCCGGCGTGCCGCCCGCGACCTGCGCGGTCGCGCCGACCTCGCGGGCGAACAGCTTGATCTGCTCGGGGTAGCGTCCGTAGGGCTGATGCGCCGACAGCATGTCGTTGTAGGCGGTGACGATGCCGATGTTCATCGCGCGGCCGGAGCGGATCGCGGCCTTGTCCTCGCCGGAGGCCGCGAAGCCGTGGGCGAGGTTGCCGCAGGCCAGCGTCGGCCGGTGAACGCCCGAATCCCGCTCGCGCCGGATGAGG
The DNA here is from genome assembly GCF_022829745.1 of Methylobacterium sp. E-016. NCBI lineage: Bacteria > Pseudomonadati > Pseudomonadota > Alphaproteobacteria > Hyphomicrobiales > Methylobacteriaceae > Methylobacterium > Methylobacterium sp. E-016. The sequence continues at coordinate 4,004 of NZ_JAKSYF010000040.1, read as the reverse complement.
TCGAGATAGGCGGCCCGCGAGTCGCGCGAGCGCTCGACGATGCGGGCCGTCACCGCCGCGACCACCGGATGAATCTCTGTCATCGCATGCCCTCTCGACGGCTCGGAGCCGAAGCGCTCCGAGACCGTCCTGTCCGTGGTCGGGCTCGGGTGAGCCGACCGTGATGCGAACGTCTAGGCCCGCTGCCCGACCGTAAGATGGCGGCGACGGGCAAGACGGCAGGGGAAGCCGGAGCGTCGAGCCTCAGTACTGCCAGAAGATCCGCTGCAGTTCCTTGGTGTCGCTGGTCTTGGTCAGCGCGACCGCCGCGAGGATCTTCGCCTTCTGCGGGTTCAGGTCGTGCGCGACGACCCAGTCGTAGGTGTCGTCGGGCTGCTCGGCGTTGCGCAGCACGAACCCGTCGGGCACCCGCGACGAGCGGATGATCAGCGTGCCCTTGGCGCGGATGTCCTTCAGCGTGTCGACGAGATAGCCCGGCACCGAGCCGTTTCCGGTGCCGGCATTGACGATCGCCTTGGCGCCGGCATCGACCGCGGCCTTGTAGGCGCCGGGGAACATGTTGCCCGAGCCGTAGACGATCGCCACCAGCGGCAGGCTGTCGATCGTGTCGATGTCGAACTCGGAGCTGGTGCCGTGGCGCTTGTCGAGGCTGCGGAAGAAGTAGGTCTTGCCCTCGACCACCATGCCGAGCGAGCCCCACTGGCTGAAGAACGCGCTCGGCACGATGTTGGTGCGCTTGGTGGCGTCGCGACCGGACTGGATCTGGTCGTTCATCGTCACCGTCACGCCCTTGCCGATCGCCTCCTTGCTGCCGGCGACCGCGACCGCGTCGAGCAGGTTGAGCGCGCCGTCGGCGGAGATGGCGGTGGACGGGCGCATCGAGCCGACGACGACGATCGGCTTGTCGGTCTTCACCACGAGGTTGAGGAACAGCGACGTCTCCTCCAGCGTGTCCGTGCCGTGGGTGACGACCACGCCGTCCACGTCGCTCTGCTTGACGAGCTGCGAGACGCGCTTGGCCAGCTGCACCAGCTGCGCGTCGGTGAAGCTCTCGGAGGCGATCTGGAAGACCTGCTCGCCGCGGACGTTGGCGATGGCCGACATCTGCGGCACCGCCGCGATCAGCTTCTCGACGCCGACCTTGGCCGCCTGGTAGGTCGCGCTGTTGGCGGCATCCGCGCCGGCGCCGGCGATGGTGCCGCCGGTGGCCAGGATCACCACGTTGGGCTTGCCGACCTTCGCCTCGACCGCCGCGTCGGGCATCTCGCGCGCGATCGCCGCCCGCGGCAGCGACAGGCTCGCCAGGAGAACGGCCGCGACCGCGGCACACCAGCTGGATCTGACAGACAGCATCGACAATCCTTCGTCATGACCGCCGCGGCGCGGCGTGCCGGCCGCATGGTAGGCCGGCCGTCCTACGAGGCAAGAACGAAGCCGCTCGCCGAAGCGTCGCCCTCGCCGAACCGTCATGCCGGATCGTTCCGCGAGCTTGAGCGTTTCCTCGAAACATTCGTCCGGAAGAGGCGCCCCCATGCTGACCTTCGCCAGCCTTCTGGAAGACGTGAAGGGCAACGCGCCCGCCCGTGCAGCGATGTCGCTTCTCGACGCGGCGCTCGCGCGTCGCACGTCGGACGAGCAGGGCGCCTTCTGGCGTGCGATCGACCTGTATTACGTGTCGCGCAAAGCGCCGGGCGCCGAGCCGCAAGCGACGGAGGCGGGTCCCTCTCCCACCACGCAGGCCCCGTGACGATCGGGCCTCGTCCGGCGAGACCGAGGGGGTGATCTCCGGCGAGGCTTGCGCGGCGGTCCCGCTCCGGCCGATCACGCGCACGGCGCGGCACTGCCGGGCCTTCGTGCCACCGCGATCCACAACAGTCAGGAACCCCATGTCCGAACCCGACGACGAGCCCCTCGACGCCGTCTCCCGCCTCTACGCGAAGATGCTGGCGATGGAGATCGTGATGGGCGTGCTGATCGGGCGCCTGTCGGAGGCGGACCCCGAGGTTCGAGAGGATGTGAAGCGCGACGTCGCGGTGCTCCTGGCCGACATGCCGATCGACGGGGCGAGCGAGGAGCTGATCGCCGCCGAGGTCCGTCGCGCTGCCGAGGCGCTGACGAGCGTGCGGATCGCCTGAGCGAGCGGATCGCCGTCGTCGTCAGGCGAACGGGTTCTTCACGATGGTCGGTTCCGTCTTCGATTCGGCGACCCTGCCCGGCAGGTCCGCCGCCTCGAGCGACGCGACGATCGCGTCGACCGTGGCCTTGAGCGCACGCGCCTGGGCCAAGCCCGCCGCGTCCCGCGTCAGGTCGAGGGAGCCGTGGAGCGCGATCGTCTCCGGGCCGTTCTCGAACGCGAGCGCCCCGATGGTCCTCACCGCGGCCCCGTCAGCGAAGGGTTCGAAGGCGGCCTCGCCGTCCGTGGATTTCTTCATGGCTGATCCTCAGAAGATCGCGCGGAGCAGTTGCCGCAGCGCACGGTGCAGCGCGCGCACGGCCTCGTGGCCGAGCCAGTCCTGCCAGGTCTGCTCCCGTCCGCGGGGACGATGGTTGGCGATGTCGTCGCGGGAATAGGCGCGCGGCTCCGGTAGGGTCATCGCCGAGGCCTTCTGGCCCGGCGGCAGCGACGGGAAGGCGTCGATCCCGGCGATGGTGCGGAGCGCAGCGAGGGACACCGACTGGAAGGTCCCGCTGCCGTCGTTCGGCGCGAGCCAGGCACCGCCCTCCCCGGCCACCGGATCGTAGATCGCCTTGAACATCTGCGTCGGCACCAGCACCCGGCCGTTGATCGAGGCGAGCCCGTCGCCCGCGTAGACCGGCCCGGTCACGACGAAGAGCTGCCCGCGCCGGGTCGCGAGCCGGCGGGTGCTCTCCTCGATCGCGGCCCACAGGCTCCGGTTCAGCACGCGATCCTGCGGCACGATGTTGGCGAGGCTGAAGGATTGCGCCTGAGCCTCGCCGGTCGGCATGTCGCCGGCCGGCGCGAGGTGGCCGCGGTCGAAGCCGCTGCGGACGTAGTCGTCGAGCCGCGCGCGGTCGTCCGGCGGGACGCGGTCCTCGTCGTGGAAGGCGTCGATCCGCTCCACCAGCCGCGCCGCCGCGACGCTCGCTCGCGTCAGGTGCTCCGCGGCGTAGAGCGGCGTTCGCGCCACGCCGGAATGCAGCACCGCGTAGGCATCGAAGCACAGGGCCAGCGTCCTGGGGGCGAGCTTCGGGTTGGTCAGCTCCGGAGCTCGGCCGTCGGCGAACAGCGCCGGGCAGGCGTCCGACGACCGCGCCGCGCCGCATCCGAGCAGGAGGACGACGGCGGCGAGGCGAGCCGGCTTCAGGAGCACGTGCGGACCCTTCGCGGGCCCGACGGCGTCGGGCGCTCGCGCCACGCGCACGGCCGCCCGAGCGTCCCCTCGAACGGGCGCACGTCGCGGTCGGGCCCACCCGGCACGGTCCGCGGCGAGCAATCCCCGAGATAGGCACACGCGAACGTGAAGTCCCCGTCGACCGGGCGGGGATCGGCCTCGGCTCCGGTGCTGAAGACGATGGTGAGAATGGTCAGGATTCCGGGCAGCACAATGCGGAGCGACGCGGGCCTCATGTGGCAGCGAAGGCACGAAACCGGGAAAAGGGAGGGATGAAACATTGATCGGATCCCACAAGGTCCGTAATTGGCACTATCATAACAGCGGCCGTACCAACGTTCCCGCGAGCGGGCGACGGCGAATTCGGTCGAGGCGTGGTCGGAACGACCCCGTCGTCACACGAGAGGCGGACCGCGTGCCGGTCGCCTCGGATCGACGCGGCCTGCCACGGATGCCTTTCGGGCCGGACGTCATAAGCGAGCGAGTGGTTCATTGACACCTCAAGAAAACGCCCCCTCGATTTTGGACGGTTTGTCCGAGACGTCCGCGTTGCGGTTGCTTCCGGAGAGCGATCTCCGGGCGGTGGCGGACGCGGTTCGCTCGGAGATGATCGAGGCCGTGTCGGTGACGGGCGGTCATCTCGGGTCGGGG
>NZ_JAKSYF010000200.1:0-6955 GCF_022829745.1 Methylobacterium sp. E-016 | reverse complement strand
GCTACATGACCCTGGAAAGCATCGCCCCGATCGGCGAGGATCCCCTGGTCAGCCTGCCCACTCTGGCAGCCTGATCGTCCCGGCCCAAGCCGGTGATCGTGGTGGTCCTCACCGAGCTACACCACGCCAAGGGACACGACCCACCCACCTGAGACGTTCATACGGGCACGGCGCGGCGGCAGATGCTGGCCGAAGGAGGAATGGCTGCTTCGGTTGAGTTCTTCCGGAAAAGTAGACGCCCTCATAGTCACCGAGGCTCTGGTCTCATCGCTTGGCATATAGCAATTGCTTCTGGATCGTCGCGCTGTCGTTTGCCGGGAGCACGGTCGTCTTCGCGGTCGGCATGAGGCGGCGCATGATGGGGCTTCGCAGGATGAACCTTCCGGGCAGGGCGGACCCATGTCGTCTGCAACCCAAGGGGGCACGTCGACGAGCGGTCAGGCTTCGATCCAGGGAAGTTGTCCGTTCCGTCGACCATGCCGTCCTGCTGACGATCTCGCCGAGCGGGCGGCGGACGCAGGCGAACCCTTCGGTCTCAAGGTAGGCGATGGTAAATGCCAGCGAATTCGGTGCCGCCCGGAAGTTCGCATTTCCCGGCTTGGCTGACCTTCCATCGGTCCGCGTCGAGGCGCTCGACGGTCAGCCTGCAGGGGCCGTCGGCGAAGGCGGCTGGCCCTTTTCGCAGGTCCAGGAAGGCATCGGTTGCCACGGCGTACACGTTCCCCGCTTCCGCACCGCCTGCACCCACGTAAGTCGAGGTCAACGACGCGCTGGCGAAGCCATGAAGTGGCCCCACGACGTTGAGCGTGCTGCTCGCGCCGTCCCGCTCGTCGGTGAAGAAGTCGACGCCTGCCGCGTTGCCTCCCTCCGAACGCTGGAGCTCGGCGTTCCGCCGGTCGTAGGCATCGGCCAGGCAGGCAACCGTCCTGCAGGCCTGCGCCTTCCCGAGCCACGCCCGTTGCTCCGCTACGGCGGCCTCGCGCTTTCCCACCTTCGAAGCGGACGCGTAGAGCCTCGCTATGATCTCGTCCCGGGCACCGAGGGCGGCATCACCGCAGACGAGGTGCTCCATCGCGGACGAAGCCTTGGCGCAGTCGAAGCTCGCCGCATCGGCGCCCGATCCGGAGATGGCAGATGCCGCGATTGCCACGAGGCAGGCCATGCGCTGTCCCAGGACAATCATCGCTCGCATGAAAGGTCTCCGCCCGGGCAGGCCAATTGGTCCGTAAAATCCTGCGTCCGGCGCTCGGTCAGGGCCGTGGCGCATTCCCCGATGAGCATGGGCATGATCGTACCATTCCCGTCGGGGTGCTCGGCGTCGTAGCCAGTCTCAAGGCGGCATTCGAGATCGCGGAATCGGCGCCAGGCTTCCTGCGCGATGTCGAGGTTGCGCCGCCCGATCCGGTCGAGCTTGGCGTGGAGCGCATCCCGAGCCTTCGCCAAGCCCGCCTCAGCGCTATCCAACTTGCGCTTGGCACACAGCGTCGCCTCGGTCTGGTTAGGGGCATCCGCGCAGAGCGCCGGCACCTCACCCATCGACGCCGTCGACCAGAGCATCAGGAAACCCAGGCAGGCGAACCTCATCGCAATGCCCCCGTCGAGCAGGGTCTTCGCTCGGGCCTTCCCGAGACTTTGCCGGTGGTAGCACGGCGCGCTAGCCTCGCCCACGACCACGCCGAAGGAGGCCGCGACGCCGAACCGAGCCACGACAGACCAATCCCGAGATCCCGTCGTGCGGGTGCTTGGCGGCTACCTCGCCGCCGTGGCCGCGGCGGTGACGGTCTTGATGCTGGCGGGCGCGACCGCCGCGCTGGTCGGGCCTCCTCCTCCGCCCGTCGCCGAGCCAGACTTCCCTTCCGATTGGGTAACGGTCGCCATCACGTTCGTCATGGCAACGTTGTTCGTTACGGTCTTCGCGCTGCCGGCCTTCCTGGTGTGCCAGGCCGTCTCGGTTCTGACGGGCCTGCGCCACCCGGCTGTCCACGTGGTCTGCGGCGTGGCCATTGGTCTAACCCTCTGGCGTTTGTTCTCCGGCATGGTCGACCGCCCGGTACAAGCCGCGGTCGCCGGGGCGGTGGGCGGCGCGGTCTACTGGCGCCTCGCCGTCCGGGGCATCGCCGATGGTCCGTGAGGGCGGCGCCTCCCGCCCCGCAGACGACCTCCATCCACGGTCACCCGCTCGGAGGATGTCCGTCGGCAGGGGCGTCGTCGGACGGTGGCGGCGGCAGGTGGGGAGGCGGCAATCGGCCGGGGCTCGGCGGGGTGGGTAGGCCGAGATCCTCGGTCGGCTCCGGCGCTTCGTCAGTCCTGTCCTTGTCGTCGCCCATGACGGCCTCCTACAGATTGGTCACAACGCGCGGAAGCGCCCGGGAAGCCGTTTATTGCCGCCGCCGCCGCCCGACGGCATCACGTCGCGCGGGGCGAGCCAGCCTGACCCGCTTTCGCATCCGGTGCGCCCGTCGAACGGACGTTCGACGGATGCTAGGCGTGCCTAGCCGCGGCGGCGCAATGTTTGGCGAAATTGTCTAGAATGGCCTGCCAGCCAATGCGCTGCTGGTCGATGGGAAAGCTGGTCTCGGGGTCGAACGCGACCCTGACATGGGTATACTCTCCCTGCGGCGTGAAGGTGACGGTGGCCCGGCGTCCGCCAATGTCGTAATCGATCCGCTCGTTCTCGACGACTTTGACGTAGGTGCCGGCGAAATCGAATCCCATGCTTCCGTCTTTCGCTTCCATGCGGGAGGTGAATTGCCCGCCGTCTCGAAGGTCCACGCTCGCCGTCGGGCAATGCCAATCGTCAGACGCGAAGTTCCATTTCATGATGCGGTCCGGGGAGGTGTAAGCGTCCCAGGTTTCGACGACGGGCGCCGGCACCATGGTTTCCACGACGATCCGCTCCATCGATACCTCCACGCTTCATCGGACCTCCGCCTGGCACCTCGCGAAGGCATCATGCAGCATACCACGCAGTTTAATGCAGCAAGTGGGCGCCTCCGCGTCAGAAGCGGGAGATCTGCGGGGTGACGCGCACGCCTCTCCCGGCAGCGAGCAGGCACAGGAGCGCGGTAATGGGCGGTGACATGAAACGGGTGTGAAAGCCTGTCCGCTCGGACGAGCTCGTCGACGCCTTCGTAAGCGGCTGTTCCGGTAGCGACCCAACTTAGTCGTACGAGCCGCTGCGGGCGCAGCCCAAAAGCGGACGTAGGCTCGGGTTCCACTTAATAGCGTAGCAATGGAATCTTGCTGGACATAGCGCATCGCAACATTGAGAGGCTCATCTGCAGCCTAAAGCAGTCGCATCACGGGCTTCCCTGCGATCAGCATTTCGTGTCTCATTTATGAGGGTCGGCTGGCATACTGAACGCCGCCAACATCCTGATTGCAACCGGGGAACTCATTCGCTGTTGACCCACGGTCTCGGCCTACGTCCCGACGCAGTTCCAGTGCCAATGGAAAGTCCGCCCACGTGATCATAATGGAGACAACGTGCGCGGCGAGGCAGGATGCCGAACAGCTTGGTGGGGTAGATTTGCGTCTGCTGAAGGCGGCGGTCGAGGCGACTGGCGAGGCCATTCTCATCACCGACGCCGACGTCCAGGAGGACGGACCGAGGATCGTCTACGCGAACCCCGCTTTCACCCGACTCTCGGGCTACGAGACGTACGAGGTCATCGGGCGCAGCCCGCGCTTGCTGCAAGGCTCGGGAACCGACCGCGGCATCATCGACCGGATGCACGACGCGCTGGCGGCGGGGAAGTCGTTCCAGGGCGAGGCGCTCAACTATCGCCGGGACGGATCGACCTACGTGGTCGAGTGGCTGATCACCCCGGTTCACGATGCGGACGGTATCATCACCCATTGGGTCTCGGTGCAGCGAGACGTCAGCGAGCGTCGGGCCTTCGAGGACCGACAGGCGATGATGGTGCGCGAGCTCCACCACCGCGTGAAAAACACCTTGGCCACGGTGCAGGCCGTCCTCAACGCGACCCTGCGCTCCTCCCTCTCGATGGCAGAGTTCGGTCGGGCCTTCAGCGGCCGGATCATCTCGCTCGCGCGAACGCACGCCCTGATCACGGAGGATGAGGCGCAGGTCGCATCGTTCGAGGGGCTGCTGAGGGCGGAGCTCGAACCCTACGACGAGAATGGCCGGATCACGCTTCGGGGGCCAGCCCTGCTGCTGTTCTCGCAGCTTGCTGTGCCGGTTGGCATGGCCCTGCACGAGTTGACCACCAACGCCCTTAGGCACGGCGCGCTGGCCCACCCGGGGGGACGGGTCGCGGTGACCTGGACCGTCGAGGATGAGACGGACGGACCGTTCCTGGTTTGGGTCTGGAACGAGCACGATGGACCACCGCCGAGCCTGCCGACCCGCGAGGGGTTCGGCACGCGGGTCCTCAAAAGGATCCTGACGGCCCAGGCGGCGGCCAAGGTCGATGTCGCCTTCCAGGCCGATGGCCTTCGTATCGAAGTCCGGGTCCCGCTCGCAAAGTCGTAGAAAGCCGGTCGGTTACGGCAGGTGGTCGCCTTGCGGTGTGTGCCGGACCTCTGTCCCGGCCCCTCAGGATTGGGCGAGCGGGACAGAGAGGACCGTTCAGTTCCCTGACACGAAGCCCGAGAGCGACGCGACCAGGGTGCAGCACACCCCTTCCGGTGGGTACCGGAGTTCGACCTGCCCACCGACCGCTCCTGCCAGCCCACGCTCGATGAGCCGCGAGCCAAAGCCGATGCGTGTCGGGGCGACGACCGTCGGCCCACCGTTCTCCTGCCAGTCTAGATGGACCGTGCCAGCCTCGGCATCGATGCTCCAGGTCAACGCAATGCGGCCTTCCGGTACGCTGAGGGCACCGTACTTGGCGGCGTTGGTGGCAAGCTCGTGCACCATCAGCGCCAGGGAGAGGGCAGCGCGCGAACCACAGGGTACGACCGGACCCCGTAGATCGAAGCGACGTCGCTCGGGGTCGTCGTGCAAGGTGAGGGCATTCTGAACCACGGTGCGGATGTCGGTGGTCTGACTCTCGCCCTCGCCGTTCATCAGGATGTCGTGCGCCTTGCCGAGGGCCAGGAGGCGGGCGACCAGGACCTCCTTGGCGGCCTCGATGTCGCTTGCGCCGCGAAGTGTCTGGGTCGCGATGGCCTGCACCATGGCCAGCGTGTTCTTCATGCGGTGAGAAAGCTCGTGGTTCAGGAGTTGCTGCTGCTCCTCGGCACGGACGCGCGCCACCGCCGCCTCGACCCGGTCGGCCACAGCGCGCAGGAAGGCGAGCTCCTCCGGGGTCCAGTGCCGCGGGGAGCAGTCATGGACGAAGAGCAGGGCCACGGTACGCCCACGTTCAAGCACCGGCATGTTGATCAGGCTGGCGATGTCGATGGCCTGCAGGGCTTTTAGGTTCGCGGCGGTGCGCGGGTCCGTGGCCACGTCCGACACGACGACCGCCTCGCCCTCAATCAGGTCGGAACGTAGGTCGCCGTAATCCTCGAAGCGGTGCCTGCCGGCGATGCTGCTCATTCCCGGGGCGGTCCAGTCGGGTTCCACGACGACATCGTCCGCGGCGACGTCGAGGCGTCCGAACCCGACCCGCCCAGCCTTCAGCGTCCGACCAACCACGCCGGCCGCCATCAGGGTCATTTCGGGGATGCGCATGAGGTCGCGCAGGCGGTCGCCGAGCTCCAACAGGGCGGACTTGCGCCGCTCCTCCGCCTCGCGGGCACGTTCGGCCAGGAAGCGCTCGGTCACCTCCAGGAATAGCACGGCGAAGGTGTCGTCGGTGAGCTTGTGCACCCGGCCTTCGTACCAGCGATCCAAGGTCCCGACCTGGCGGGTGAAGGTGGTGGAGCGGCCCGTCTCGACCACGTCGGCAAATTCCCGGACCCACTCGTCCTCGATCCCCGGGAAAACCTCGCGGATCGTGCGGCCCACCACGCTGTCGCTCGCCACACCGACGAGTTCGCCCCAGGCCCGGTTGACCTCCTCGTAGCGCCAGTCGGTCACCTGTCCGCGGGCGTCGCGGATCACGCGACCGAGGATGAAGCCCTCGCGAAGACGCTCGAAAAGACCGCGCCAATGCCGCTCGCTCTCGGCCAACGCCTCCCGGGCCATGCGCTGCTCGGTGATGTCGCGTGACACCCCGGCGAACCGGACAAAGCGCCCCGCCCCGTCATGCTCCAACTCGCCACGACGGGCGATCCAACGGACCTCGCCGGTGTCGGGCCGCCGAATGCGATACTCGACATCCTGCGGGGCCTCGCCGCTGGCGCGGGAGTCGGCGGTCGAGACGAACGGTGCATCCTAGGGGATGACCAATCGCTCGAAGGCGGTCGACGGATACGCCTCGCGCTCGGGCAGGCCGTAGAGGCGGCAGAACTCCGGTGTCGGGTACAGCGTGCCTTCGGCATCGACGTGGAACATGCCCACGCCCCCGGCTTCCTGGGCGCGCCGGAGCCGGTCCTCGGTCTCGCGCAGGCGCTCGAAGCCGAGCCGTTGCTCGGTGCGATCCCGCAGGATCTTCATGAAGCCGATGGCGGCGCCGTCCTCGTCGCGCAGGACCATCAGCTCGCCGTTCGCCCAGAAGCGGGTACCGTCCCGCTTCTGGTGCCATCGCTCGTCGCTGGCGCGTCCCTCGATGCAATTACGGGATCACCCTCCGCACGATTTCTGGCTCGACGGTCAGGTCCGGCGCACGCTGATCGCCCCGAAGGGATGCCTCCACATCGCCGACCTCAACGGCACCCCCCGGGCGCTCCTTCGCGAACCGGTGGACAGCCTCCATCTGGAGCTGCCGCGCGCCGCATTGGATGACCTGGCCGAGGAGGTCGGGGTGTCAATCGGCGTTGAAAAGGGACCCGGGATCGGCGTCCAAAAAGGACCCACTGGCGGCATGGTTTCCATTGATCGGTGACGCAGCGGGCGACGCCGCGAAGCCGTCAGGGTGAGCGCAGCGGCGTCGCCCGCGTCTCC
>NZ_JAKSYF010000199.1:0-1229 GCF_022829745.1 Methylobacterium sp. E-016 | reverse complement strand
CGGCCCACGACACGCCGGGCTGGATCGTAGCCGCGTTCTCCATCGACGCCGACGCCGCCCGAGCGTGCCGCCTGCGCATCCATGACGGCACCCGTCGGGCTGGCCTCACGCCCGGCTCGCTCGCGGTCGTCCATCGTGAGAGCGTGGGCGAGGCGCTCGAACACGCCCGACGCTGACAAGCGCAAGAACCAGCGATGCACGGTCGACCAGGGTGGGAACTCATGCGGCAGGTGCTGCCAAGCGCAGCCTGTCCGTAACACATACAGGACGCCATCCAGCACCGACCGCATCGGCCAGCGCCAGGGGCGACCCCTTGATGCGGGACTAGGCAGCATCGCGCCGACGACGGCCCATTCAGCGTCGGTCAGACAGGTTGCGTAGGGGCGGCTTTCGCGCGCAAGCTCGGTGCGAGCGGTAGGGGTCCACATCGGCGATCCAGGGTGAGCGTCAGACACTCTCCCAACGCCCGCGACACCTGCCGCTCAGCCCATTTTGAAACGGGGTCTTAGCAAGATCGTCGATAACCGCGTCTCGAGAAGCATCTCACCGGATCGAGCGATGCGCTTCGTAGTCTGCATGAAGAAAATAGTTGCGGGATTTTGGATTGGTGGCAGCCTTTAGGACTGAGGCAGCTACGGAGACCGGATTGAACCCTATCGACGTAAGGCAGACCGATCCGCGTCAGCATGAGCGGTGCTTGCAGCGGGACGCTCACCCGATCACTGGATGGCCGCTCAAGCCCTTGGCCCGCCTTGATCGCGAAGGCGCACGGGGATGCCTGGCTGATCTCGCCACCGCCGGGCTGCTGTCGCGTCAGGCTGCCTTCGTCGTGCTCGCCTGCGCCGATCTGAGGGACCCGAGCTGCTTCCTGGATCAGCTTGGTATCGCACCCCCCGGTGCGGCCGGCCTCGGTGAGGTGCTGCGGACGCGCACAGCTCGCGATCTGATCGGTGCAACGTTTGCCGTGCCGGGTCGGGCCGTCCCTACCGGGTATCTCAGGGCGCTGCTGCGCATCGGCGAGGGGCGCGAAAGCGAGCTCGGGCGGGACGCCCTCACCGATCCGGAGGCCTATCGTCGGCTGTGGCAGATTTTTACACGCGAACCGCAGGGCGCGAGGGCTGCCGCGTTGCGCTATTGCGGCCGCATCAGTGCCGGTACCCTGGTAGCGGTCGACAGCCTCGACCCTGTGCTGATCCATCCCGAGATCCTCCGGCACATCGCCACGGCCG
>NZ_JAKSYF010000196.1:0-5775 GCF_022829745.1 Methylobacterium sp. E-016 | reverse complement strand
TCAAGCGCCGGACCGAGGTGGTCGGCATCTTCCCCAACGAGGCTGCCATCACACGTCTCGTCGGCGCGATCCTGCTCGAACAGAATGACGAATGGGCCGTCCAGCGGTCGCGCTACATGACCCTGGAAAGCATCGCCCCGATCGGCGAGGATCCCCTGGTCAGCCTGCCCACTCTGGCAGCCTGATCGTCCCGGCCCAAGCCGGTGATCGTGGTGGTCCTCACCGAGCTACACCACGACAAGGGACACGACCCCTCGTGGCCGACCTCCTCGATCTGGGCGTGCGTCTGGAGGACGACCTGGTTGGCGGTGGCCTCGATCGCGTCGGGAAGCAGCGAGGCTCCGGTCTCCGTCGAGCCGCCGTCGACCGCGCCCTCGATCAACGAGGCGATCGGGCCGAGGCTTCCGAGCTGGCCCGTCGACAGGGCGGTCGAGGACAGCAACGCGCCGGGGCCGGCGAGCCATTCGAGCGAGCGGGTGGACGAGCCGAGCACGGAAAGGGGGGATGCGGACATGAAAACCTCCAGGTTTTCGATGCAACCCGATCTGCAACCATCGGTTGCATAATCCCAGTTCCGTAGTAAATGCTGAGCGAACGGTGGAGCCCCTCCGAGCGTCCGGGAACGACGACTGTGGTTCGATCCGGGTTCGACATCGCCGAGTCTCGGGGCGTTCGGTAGGTCGTGAGTAATCTCCACTCTATCCAGACGAGCGCTTCGCGAGGACCCGACGGCCGGCCGATAGATCGGCCGCGTGATCGGGCGACGATCCAAGCCGGCTGCTGGGTGCATCCCGAGGATGATCGTCGATGGGGGTGATCCGACGTTCGCCTATCCCGGCGCCAGGGGCCGAGCGGGATCGATGGACGCGTCGGCGCGGCGCAGCGTGATGCGCGTCAGCTCGGAAGGTCGGCCGAGCCTGAGGGCGAAGCCCGGCCACAACGCCGTGCCGTTGTTGACGTAGAGCGTCATGCCGCCGACCCGGTAGCGGCCCGAGACGAAACCGTCGTTGGCGCGGGCGAACAGGCGGTCGAACCCGCGCATCGTCCCGCCATGGGTATTTCCCGACAGCTGCAGCGCGACGCCATGCGCGGCCGCCGCCCGCGCCCCCTTCGGCTGATGATCGAGCAGGAGGACGGGTGCGTCCCGCGGTGCCCCTGCGAGCGCGGCGTCGAGGTCCGGACCGGGGTGTCCCGTATGCGGCGCAGACCGATCGGTCACGCCGGCGAGCACCAGGGCGGCGTCGCCCCGCCTCAGCACCGTATGCCGGTTCGCGAGCGCCGTGAGGCCGAGTTCCGAGTACCGCCGCATCCAAGCGGGGTAGTCGAAGAAGTATTCGTGGTTGCCGGGCACGAACCAGACGCCGTCCGGTGCACCGAGCCGGTCCAGGGGCTCGACGTCGGCGCGCCGCGAAGCCGGGGCGCCATCGATCAGGTCGCCGGTGATGACGATGAGGTCCACGCCGAGCCGGTTGGACCGCGCGACGACCTCCCGGGTCCAGGATGCCGGGAAGAGCCGGCTGATGTGCAGGTCGGTCAGCTGCAGGATCGTGTAGCCCTCGAAGGCGTCCGGCAGGTTCTCGATCGCGATGTCGACGTCCTTGAGCGCCGGCACGCGCACGGCCTGCTGGACGCCGAGCGCCGACAGGAGCATCGCCGCCGTCGCGGCCGCGTAGCGCCATCCGGCCGGAATCGCCCAGCCGCCCAGGGGCAGCGAGACCAGCGCGATCACGTCGAGCGCGAGCTGCATCACCGCCAGCAGCAGGATGGCGCCGAAGGCCCAGTTGAACAGAACCACCAGCCACCGCGGAAACTCGGGCGCGAACACCGAGCCGGAGGAGAGGCGGCACCACAGGTGATACTGGGAGGCGACGAGCAGCAGCACGGCGATCCCGGCCTTCGCGGCAGGCGGGCCCGGCAGCGGCCAGAGCACCCGGGTCACGACGTACAGGCAGGGCAGGCTAAAGATCAGATGGAACATGGCGTTCCGGCTACGCTGAAAGCCGGGGTCCGGGCCAGTGCCGATGCGGGGAAATGCCGGCTTCGGCGCAGGTCGGGTCGTCGCGGCACCAGTCAGGCCGGCCCTGCATGAGCGCGCCGGACCGTCACGCTGCGGTCAGGCGCGGGATCGCGGAGCGCAGCCGGGAATATCCGCGGTTGGAGAGCGGCCACGCCGCCTCGTCCCAGGGGCGCCGCACGCGCACGACCGCCTCGGGCAGCATCGCCGCCGACGGGCCGACGGGCGCCCAGGCCGTGACGACGGGTAGCCCGGCCGACCAGCCGGCGTCGGCCGGTCCCGCCTCGCAGCCGAAATGAGCGGCCGCCCGGTCCAGCGCATCCTGCATCGCGGCGTGATCCGCCGACCGGACGCGCTCGGACGCCCCCTCGGCATGAGCGAGCATGCCACCGATCCGCACGATGCGCGCCTCCCCGAGCGGAAGGCTCTCCGGGTGCAGGTCGTCGAGATGCAGCAGCAGCGCGACGTCGCCGGTCGGCGGCATGGCGGCAGCCGGCAGAGGGACCTCGCGCGGTGGCATCGCCTCGTCGAGGGCGTCCGGGTACTCGTCGAGCCCTTCGGGATCGAAGCGGTTCTCGGTGTAGCGCCGGATGTTCTCGGCGCGCGCGACGTAGTGCTTGCCCCGGGTGTGCAGCCCCGCCACCCAGCGCCAGGACAGCGTGTTGCTCGCCGGATCGCCGTCGACGAGATGGCGCATGAAGAAATCCGCACCCAGCGCCCAGGGCAGGCGCAGGGTGAAGATCCAGATCGAGGCGAACCACATTCGGGCGTGATTGTGCAGCCAGCCGGTCTCGACGAGGTCCCGCGCCCAGTCGTCGAAACCGTCGATGCCGGTCCGGCACGCGATCGCGGCCTCGTAGGTCCGGCGCAGGCCGGGCTCCGCGGCGAGCCGCGCCCGATCCGCCGTGGCCAGCGCGAGGGCGTCGGTCCAGGCGGTCGGGTGGGTCTCGAGATGGCCCTTGAAGTAGGTCCGCCAGAAGACCTCGGAGACGAACTTCTCGGCGCCGCCGTCGCCGAACGCGGCCTGGGCGGCGGCCACCACCTCGGCTTCCGTGATCAGGCGGCGCCGAAGGTAGGGCGAGAGCGCCGACGTGGTCGGCCGCGCGTCCGGTCCGCGGTCGGTGTTGCGGGCACCGGCATAGTCGACGGCGGCGTCCGCGAGGAAGGCCGACAGGCGGTCGAGCCCGGCGGCACGGGTCATAGGAAAGCTGCGATCCATGCCGTCGAGCTAGCGCGGCGGCGCACCGGCATGGATGCGACCGATTTCCCGAACCCCGGCGGAGGCCGCCGGGGCGTATCCAGTGTCGAGCATGGCGCGATCGTGCGTCAGGCCGCCTCGGGCATGCGGTCGAGGAACTTGTCCAGGGTGAGCGGATAGTCCCGCACGCGGATGCCGGTGGCGTTGTAGACGGCATTCGCCACCGCGGCGCCCACGCCGCAGATCCCGAGCTCGCCGACGCCCTTGGCCTTCATCGGCGAGGACATCGGATCGACCTCGTCCAGGAAGATCACCTGCTGATGCGGGATGTCGGCGTGCACCGGCACCTCGTAGCCGGCGAGGTCGTGGTTGGCGAAGAATCCGCGCTTGGTGTCGACCGCCAGTTCCTCCATCAGCGCCGAGCCGGTGCCCATCGTCATGCCGCCGATGACCTGGCTGCGGGCCGATTTCGGGTTGAGGATGCGCCCCGCCGCGCACACCGCGAGCATGCGCCGGACCCGGATCTCCGCCGTGTCGGCATCGACCCCGACCTCGACGAAATGGGCGCCGAAGGTCGATTGCTGCTGCTTCTTGGAGAGGTCGCCGAACTCGATGGTATCCTCGGCCGTCAGCTCGCCCCGGCTCGCGGCCTCGCCGAGCGGAACCGCACGGTTGCCGGCCCGCACCTGCCCGTCGGCGAAGACCGCGTCGTCGGAGTTGATGCCGAGACGCTGCGCCACCGCCTCGCGAAGCTTGACGCACGCCGCGTAGACGCCGGCCGTCGACGAGTTTCCGCCGAACTGGCCGCCCGATCCCGACGAGACCGGGAAGGCGGAATCGCCGAGCCTGACCGCCACCTTGTCGAGGGTCACGCCCATCATCTCGGCGGCGGTCTGCGCGATGATGGTGTAGCTGCCGGTGCCGATGTCGGTCATGTCGGTCTCGACCGTGACGGTGCCGGCTCCGTCCAGCCTGACCCGCGCGCCCGACTTCAGGACCATGTTGTTGCGGAACGCCGCGGCCATGCCGACGCCGACAAGCCACTGCCCGTCCCGCACCTGGCCCGGCCGTGCATTGCGCTTGGACCAGCCGAAGGTTTCGGCCCCCAGCTTGAGGCAGCCGACGAGGTCGCGGTGGGAGAACGGGCGCTTCGGGTCCTGCGGGTCGACCTGGGTGTCGTTGCGGATGCGGAATTCCACAGGGTCGATCCCGAGCTTCTCCGCCATCTCGTCCATGGCGACCTCCAGGACCATCAGGCCGGGCGCCTCGCCCGGCGCCCGCATGGCGTTGCCCTCTGGCAGGTCGAGATGAGCGAGCTTCATCGCGGTGAGCCGATTGGCACCGGCGTAGAGCAGCTTGGTCTGGCTCACCGCCGTCTCGGGATCGCCGTCGGGCAGGTTGCCCGACGTGCTCTCGTGGGCGATGGCGGTGATCGTGCCGTCCTTGGTCGCGCCGATGCGCACGCGCTGGATCGTGGCCGGGCGATGCGTGGTGTTGTTGGCGATGAGCGGGCGGGTCAGCGCCACCTTCACCGGGCGCTGGAACGCCTTGGCGGCGAGGGCTGCGAGCACCGCGTCGGCCCGCACGAACAGCTTGCCGCCGAAGCCGCCGCCGACGAAGGGTGAATCGAGGCGGACGTTCTCCTTCGGCACGCCGAGGATCTTGGCGAGGCTGCCATGGCCCCAGCCGATCATCTGGTTCGAGGTCCAGAGCGTGACCTTGTCGCCGTCCCAGGCGGCGATGGTCGCGTGCGGCTCCATCATCGCGTGGCTCTCGTCGGCGGTGGTGTAGTGCTCGTCGAGCGTCACCGGCGCCTGCGCGAACGCTCCCTCGAAATCGCCGACGCGTTCCTCGCCGTCGCCGCCGCTGCCCTCGCTGCTGTCGCCGGGCACGGGCTGCGCGCCCTTCGCCTCGGCCGCGAGATCGAACTTGCCGGCCTCGGGCGCGTAGTCGACCGTCACGAGAAACGCCGCGGCGCGGGCCTGCTCGAACGTCTCGGCGACGACGACCGCGACGGCCTGGTGGTAGTGCTGGATCTCGTCGCCGCCGAACAGGTAGGCGGCGTTCATCATGCCCCGCTCCAGCCGGGGATGCTCCAGGGTCGTCACGACGCCCACGACCCCGGGCGCCGCCTTGGCGGCCGCCGTGTCGATGGCGCGGATGCGGCCCTTGGCGATGCTGGACCCGAGCACGTAGCCGTAGGCCTGGTTCGGCACGACGTCGTGGCGCTCGTAGGCGTAGGGTGCGGTGCCGGTGGTCTTGTACTTGCCATCGATGCGGTCGGTCGGCTTTCCGACGACCTTGAGCTGGTCGATCGGGTTTTGGCCGGCGGGCTGGTCGAACTTCATGGCTTTAGGCCCTCGCTTGGTTGAGTGCCGCGGACAGGGTCCGCTCAGCGAGCGTCAGCTTGTAGGCGTTCGCATGGGTCGGCGCGGCGCCGGCGAAGACCTGCTCGGTCACCGCCTTGGCGCCCCGCGGCAGGTCGGCCTCGGCCGCCTCCACCCGCCAGGGTTTCGGCGCCACCCCGCCGAAGGCGACGCGGCCGGCCCCGTCCCTGCCCAGG
>NZ_JAKSYF010000195.1:0-346 GCF_022829745.1 Methylobacterium sp. E-016 | reverse complement strand
CGTCAGGCATATGAGATGCCGTTCGGTGGGGGCAAGCACCGCATCAGTTCAAAACTTGAAGTGAAGGCTGCCTACTCTCGCATGTTCGGGCTGCGCTGAATCGCGTGGATGGGGTTGGAGCGGTGCTGTTGGACTGATTCAGTGAGCGCTCCGGAGAAAGCGCGAAGCGGGGGCCGCCCCGACAGCCCGGATCTGCGCGAGCGCGTGGTGGAGGCGGCGGCAGTGAGCTCGCGCCGCTAGGCGGCCGCGCGCTTCGGGGTCGGCATCGCCACCTCGATCCGCTGGATGGCCGCGCTTGCGACGACGGGGACGGTGTCCGCTCGTCCGCAGGGAGGGCGCGTCGCTC
>NZ_JAKSYF010000190.1:0-3670 GCF_022829745.1 Methylobacterium sp. E-016 | reverse complement strand
GGTGAGATTGCGTAAGGCCTTGCCCTACCGCAAGCTTGGGGGGGGGCGATATGCACTCACAATCGACCCGGCTCAAAGCCAGCCGGTCTGGTCACTTAGGCGAGTGGCTGGCGCACGCGCATCGAGCGTTACGGAAACGGGCGCTTGCGTGACATCCCATTTCATACTTAAGTTTACGTGAATAGGCTTCATACGTGGGAAGAGTGCGCTGTGGGTGGAGGGTGTCTGGGAGGCCAGCTAAGGGCCAGAACCGACCATTCACACGACCTGATTGCCAAAGCGACTTATAAAATGAGCTCTTCTAGCAGAGATGATTGGTCTCCAAGCTTAATTGCTACATATTCTGCAATAATGATTGTGTTTATGATTACACCAGGAGGTAACTCTGCAATAACAGTATCATTGATTTTTTTATTAATATTGGCCTCGATAATCGCGTTCGTATGGTTCTGGTACGATCTATTTAGATGGCGCCTACGCCATGCGCTATCGATCATTATCGCAGTCACTGCGGTATTTGGTATCGGCTATTACGCGCCTCTGTTGCAACAGAGCAAAGATAAAATCGATTTTAAGTTACGGCAAGCCGGATTTGAGCAGCAGGTGGAAGATGCACGCTCGAAGCAGACTGCTCAAGAACCGTTACAGATCGTCGTCGATTACGAGGATCAGTCTGTCTTCGTAACAGCGAACTCGTTCTACTACATCCTCTATGATGAAACTGACGGTACCGGACCATACAAGGGCGATTTTTGGCCTTTCACAGCATCTCCTACTGGAACGATCTCAGTGGGGACGCCAAAGTATATGCAACATCTTACTGGACACTTTTACAGCTTCCGTTCCTCATATTAATCGGCTCGAATGCCGCTGCTGCGGCCAAGCTGACGATTCATGACTTATTGTTGTTCTGAGGCAAATGAGTCCAAGGGTCGCCTATGAGTTGGAAGCGGACCCTCGAATGTCGATCAAACGACCTTTTTGCTGACAGTTGGCCATTCTCATAGCGCGTTGTGTGGGACCGAGGGTGTCGCGCGAACGCGAGAACCTACTCTCAACTTTAGTAGATTGAACAGGATTTTAGATCTTCGAGCGGGTACCTCTGCTAACGCTTCGTTAACCACGTTGACTGCGCATTGGTAGGTGTCCAGAGGGACTAGCCATGCGCCACATCCATGTCGTACCCGGTCTGCGCTTACGGTTCGCCGGCCGCGACGAGACCTTCAACGAAGGAGTTGAAATCGGTCTCCTCGCGGCTCGACTTGCATCGGGCAGTGCTGAGTTCACGATGACCTTAGCCGTCAGTACGCTGGACCAAGCGCGTATGCTGGCGACGAACATGGGCTACCGCCTGCACGTTACGATGGTGGATGAAGGAGCGGTCGAGGTCATGTTCCTTACCGGAAGCCGCCGGCCCAAACTGCAACTTGTGTATGATAAGCTCCGCGCACGCTCATAGGTACAGCTCCTCAGCGCGAGCTTGACTCGGCGAGCTCATCCGAGGCGAGCGGCTGGATCAAGAAGCTCCAAACGCGGCAGTCTGGGCTTTTCCCTCGTTTGAACGTTGGCGTTTCATGAGGAACCTGCCAATGATCGACGAGCCGCGCCACATGCAGATGCGGCAGATCGTGGCCGGTCTTTCCGAGGGCGTGATCCTGATCGAGCCGGATCAGACCATCGCCTACGCAAATGCCGCCGCCGTGATGATGCATGGCGTTGCGGACGCGAGCGATCTCGGTGCCACCGTTTCGGAGTACCGCGCGAACTTCACGCTGCACTACCGCAATCACCGGGGGATCGGACCGCTGCAGCATCCCCTCGATCGGGTGCTCGCTGGCGAAGTGTTTCGCGACGTCGTGGTGGAGTTGGTTCCGACTCGGGAACCGTCACACAGGTGGATGCACCGCATCCGCAGCTTGGTGACCACCGATGTGGATGGCACGCCGAGCGGCCTTGCCCTGGTGATGCAGGATGTGAGCGAGCGGTACCAGGCCGAGGCCCGGTTCGAGCGCATGTTCAACGCCAACCCGGCCCCGGCGATCATCTGCCGGATCGCTGATCTCCGCTTCGTGCGGGTCAACCATGGTTTCCTCGACCTCACCGGCTACCATCGTGACGATGTGCTCGGCCGAACTTTTTGCGAGATCGACCTGCTGCGCGAGGCTGAGCGGCGGGAAATGGCGATCCAGCGCCTGCATGCGGGCCACACCATTCCGCAAATGGAAGCACAACTCGCCACCCCTTGTGGGAAAGGTCGCTACGTGATCGTGGCCGGGCATGCGATCGAGATGCCGGGCCCGGGCGGCACGGAGCCATGCATGCTGTTCACTTTCGCTGACCTAGAGGACCGCCGGAAGGCCGAGATGTCCTTGCGCCATAGCGAGGAGCGCTTTGCCAAGGCGTTCGACCTCTCGCCGGTGCCGAGCGCACTGATGAGTGCGGACGGATTGGAGATTACCAGCGTCAACCAGGCCTTCGCGACGGCGTTCGGACACGCCCCCGAGAGTGTGGACGGCCAATCGCTCGCCGACCTTGCGCTTTGGGTCGATCGCGCCGAGCAGCGCAAGTTCTCACGCGATCTGAAGCGGCGTGGCAGTGTGCGGGGCTTCGAAGCTGTGTTGCAGGATGCGGCAAACGCCGAGATCGACTGCCTGATCTCGGCCGAGCGGGTGATCATCAACGACGAGGCCTGCGTGCTGTGCGTTTTCCAGGACATCACTGGCCGCAAGCGCTCGGAGCGCGAGTTGATCACCGCGATCGAGGCGGTGATGGCGGACGCATCGTGGTTCAGCCATGGGGTGATCGACAAGTTGGCGACCCTGCGCAACCCGACCCGCATTGGCCGGCCATCGGTCGCGGTCGAGAACCTGACGAGCCGTGAGCGGGACATGCTCACGCGGATCTGCCAGGGGGACACCGACCAGGAGATTGGCGCCGAGCTGAAGCTGTCGCCGAACACGGTCCGGAATCACGTCTCGGCGCTCTACCGCAAGCTTGGGGTCAACCGCCGCAGCGCCGTGGTGGTGTGGGCGCAGGAGCGTGGGATCGGCCCGAACACCCGGCACCTACGCTGATGCGGGGGAAACCGTGACGGAACTACCAAGTCGATTTGGTACAAATGTACTTTATGTAAATTGTCGGAACTTCGAGTAGAATTCCTTATTACGCAGTGGTAGCTCTGCTCAAGCGAGCACCTCGGAAGATCATCCCCCTGGGTTGATATGAGGAGATCCGTGTGGCCGGGCGTCGGAAGGTGCTCTCTCCCGACCATATCCGGGCACTGATCAAGGAAGCCATCGGCATCATCGAGGGCGACCACGCGATCCAGGCGGAAGCCGCCGCTGAGATCGCCGCCATCGAAGCTGCGCATACGTCGTCGACCCCCAGGGCAAGATCGAAGCGCTCGACCCACAGGTGATGCTGGGGCGGCGAGTAGGCGCGCGGGCTGCACTCATCTTCTGCACACCGTCAGCACATCTGCAGAGGCAGGCCTCCCAACCCAACTGCATGAAGTGGAACTGAACCATGTCCCTCCTCGCCTGGATCGTGCTCGGCCTGATCGCCGGCTTCATCGGCAGCAAGATCGTCAACAACACCGGCCAGGGGCTCGTCGTCGACATCCTGCTCGGCATCGTCGGCGCCGTCGTCGGCGGCTTCCTGTTCAACCAGT
>NZ_JAKSYF010000091.1:0-320 GCF_022829745.1 Methylobacterium sp. E-016 | reverse complement strand
TTCGAGGTCTACCTCGACGGCCCACAGGGGCCACGCTGGTACACGTTCGACGCCCGGCACGACGCTAGAAGGATAGGGCGGGTCGTCATCGCCCGCGGGCGTGATGCCACCGACGTCGCCATCTCGACGAGCTTCGGCACGACGCTGCTCGCGCAGTTCGACGTCCACACCCTGGAGGGGGTCGGGCTGCTCACACTCGCCCTCATCGGCTTACGGTCCGCGTTGAACGCTCGGGCGCAACTGCGCCGGGACAGGACGCGTCTGCGGGAGCTAGCGAGCCTCGCCCTCGAAGGTCTGGCGGTCTGCGACGGTGAAACGAT
>NZ_JAKSYF010000186.1:0-6736 GCF_022829745.1 Methylobacterium sp. E-016 | reverse complement strand
AGCTGGCGGCTGAAGACCCGCGCCTCGGAGCCGGCCGCGGCACGCCGCGACCGGATGGTCGGGTCGCTGGAGACGCGGGCGACGCCGCTGCGCTGACCCTGACGGCTTCGCGGCTTCGCCCGCTGCGTCACCGATCAATGGAAACCATGCCGCAAGCGGGTCCTTTTTGGCAGCGGATCCCGGGTCCCTTTTCACCGGCGATTGACAGTCATGGCCGAGGCCGACGTGGGCGATCCCCTCGCCGGCCCGCTTCGTGATCTGCGCGCCCGAATTGGTGATCTCGTCCACCGTCACCGCCGTCGCCTGCACCGCCGCGAACTGCTCCTCCACCGAGGCCGCCTGCTCCTGCGCCGAGGCGCGGATCTCGGCCGCCGCCGCGTTCAAGTTCGACGTCGCCGCACGGTTCATCCGCGCAAGATCCGCCAGCCCAAAGACCATCGCGTTCAGCGTACGCCGGAGGCGACCGATCTCGTTGTGGCCGCCGTCCCCGAGCGTCTCGGACAGGTTGCCCTGACCGACCTGCTCGACGAAGGTCATCACCCGGCCGAGCGGCCGGACGATCACGCGGTTGATGGCGATCCCGATGCAGAAGGTTCGAGCCCTTGTTCGAGGCGACGTACCAGGCGGTCCTCGATCCGCGCGTGACGGTTCCGCCAAACCAGCAGTACGGCTTTCATCCGGGGGGCAACATCCCGGACCCACGCGACGAACTTGGGCGGCGGATCAAGAACACTACGGTCGTCGGCCTGCGGGCGACGCTGACCTACTGAGCGAGGTTCAACTTCATGCGGGCCATAGAAAATGCCCAACCGACCCCAGAGCGAACCCTGTGAGCTTGAACGCTGTACGCAACCCGCTCGTCAGGCGTGCGCTGGAGATGGCTCTTCCGCCATATCGAGGCGAGGAATATTCGGCGCGGCGAAGGCAAGCATGCGGTCTCCCTCGTTCGAGGCGGCACGCTCGTTGTCGACTGAGAGGAGTTCGACCACCCCGTCCTTCCCGATAATTAGCAAGGCGACCGCATCTGTATGCGCACCCGCGTTCGCGGGAACGACTTCGAACCGCCAGCCGGCCTCGTGCCGCCCGGCTAGGGCATCGAAGTCGATCTTGCCGTCGCCGAGAACCTTGCCGCGGGTATCCCGGCTGACGCCCGTGTCCGCATGCAGGAGGTGGTCCGCCGACGGCGCCAATTGGTAGACGCGCTCGCGGCCGATTTCGGGGGCAAGCCTTGTGCACACCAGCGCGTTGTAGAGTTCGTCCCGGGTCGCGGCAAGCAGATGGTCCGGGGGGTGGTCGGCGAGACCTTCCTCAGCATGCCGCGACAACAGCTCGGCCTGCAGCGTTGACACCCCTGCGTCACGGGCGGCCTGGAGCGCGCCGGGATAGGTGTCGATCAGCACCACCGGCACGCCCGCGCAATGCAGGGCGACGACCATATCGCTCGCCCATGGGGACGCTCCAACGACGGCGAGCCGCTGGGTTTCAGCCGCGGTAGACAAATTCAGTCGCCGGGCCAGCGGTCCCAGCGAGAAGCCATGGAGGACGACCGTGGCCACGATGACCGCGAACACGGTGGGCTGGATCAGATCGCCGCCGGCGTAGCCCGCCTCGCTCAGACGAGGACCGGCCAAGCCAGCGACGGCGGCCGCAACGATGCCACGGGGGCCGATCCAACCTACGAACAGGCGCTCCCGCCGCGACAGATCGCTGCCCAGCGTCGCGAGCCAGATGGCGGCCGGGCGGACCGCGAACAGGATGGCCACCGTGAGACCGAGGATGGGCAGGGACAGCTTGCCGAGGACGCCGAGGTCGAGGTCGGCGGTCAGCACGACGAACAGACAGGACACCAGAAGAACGACGAGCGCCTCCTTGAACCGCCGTAGTTCGCTCAACCCCGGCACGTGGCGGTTGGCCAGCGCGATCCCGAACACGGTCGCACCGATCAGCCCGGCCTCGTGCATGAATAGGTTTGGGACGACGTAGGCGATGAGCGCGAGCGCCAGCAGCACCGGCGTCTTCAGCGTCTCCGGGACGAGATCCCGCCGGAACGCCCATGCTACTAAGAGGGCGAAGCCAACACCGAGGCCGCCCGCCACCAGCACGCCCTCGGCGAGGTGGAGCGCCAGGGCAGCCACCGGGGTCTCGTCGGCACCGTGCGGCACGCCCACCAGGATCTCGATGACGACTGCCGTGAGGATCGCCCCGACCGGGTCGTTGACGATGGCCTCCCATTTCAGGAAGGCGGCGGACCGGCGCTCCAGGCGGGCGTGGCGCAGCAGCGGCAGGATCACGGTTGGTCCGGTCACGACGAGGATGGCGCCGAACACCGACGCGGGCCCCCACATCATCCCGCCGATGAGGTGCGCCGCGAGGGTGCCGAGGACGAAGTTGATAGGCAGCGCGAAGGCGGTGAGCCTGAGAACACCTTCGCCGGAAGCCCTGAGTTCGCGGAAATCAAGCGCGAGGCCACCCTCGAACACCACGATGGCTACCGCCAAACCGATCAAGGGGCGCAGGTTCTCCCCGAAGTCGCGGGACGGGTGCAGCAAGCCGAGCACGGGTCCGACAAGGAACCCGAGCGCGAGCAGCAGCACGATGGCGGGGATGCGCAGGCGCGCTGCGAGCACCTGGGCGGCGATGCCACCGCCCACGATGCAGAGGACGGCCGTCGCCAAACCGTGTTCCATCTATCCCCCTCCGGGCAAACCTGTCGTCGCGACCGTCCGACGCTTCACCGGCCGAGGGATCGGCACCTCCGCCGTCGTGCGGGTTGGATCACATGCCCTACTAAGGGTTGGAGCCTATGGCATTCCCGCCACGGCCCCTGTCGGGGTCGCAGCCCCGGCGTCCGTCTGACGGTTGTCGAGCTTGCGCAGCTCGGTGGCGACGTCTTGCAAGCTGGTGTCGCCCTTGCGCAAGATTTGGTCGGCCTCGGACAGGCGCTCGCGTTCCACCGCCGTGATGTCCCGGGCACTCAGTACCACCACTGGGACCTCGGCGCAGCCGGGCAGGTCCCGGAGTCGGTCGAGAAACGAGAACCCGTCCATGACCGGCATAGTCAGATCGAGCAGCACGAGGCGTGGCACGCCGTGCCGGACCTGGTCGAGCGCCTCGCAGCCGTTCCCAGCCTCGCGCACGCTCCAGCCGTTGCGCTCCAGCACCGTTCGGAGGCGGTGGCGCATGTCGGCGTCGTCGTCGACCACGAGCACGTCGCCGTCGGCCGCCCGGAACTGGTCCAGGATCGTGCGGAGCCGCGTCCAGTCCACCGGCTTGGGTACCGCCTCCACCGCCCCGAGCGAGGCACTCAGCGCCGCGTCGGCGACGAAGCTCACCATGACCACGGGGATGGCGGCGGTCTCCGGATCGGCCTTCAGGGCGGCCAGCACCGACCAGCCGTCCATCTCCGGCATCATCACGTCGAGTAGGATCGCGCGTGGCTTGAGCGACTTGGCGAGGTCGAGGCCTGTACGTCCGTCGCCGGCCGTGCGCACGGCAAAGCGTTGGCGTTCGAGGAACCGGGTCATCAGCTCGCGTTGGTTAACCTCGTCATCGATGACCAGCACGAGGTCACCCATCGTCATCTGGTTCTCGGGAACCGCCGGTGCCGCCTCAACGGCCCACTCTGGCGCCACGGCTGGGACGCGCAGGGTGAAGCTCGTTCCTTGGCCCTTGACGCTGTCTACCGTGATGTCGCCACCGAGAAGCTGGGCGAAAGCGCGGCTCAGTGCGAGCCCGAGACCGGTCCCGCCATAGTTGCGCGTGGTGCTCTCGTCGGCCTGAGTAAACCGCTCGAACAGGCGCCCGACCTGCTCGGGATTCATACCGATGCCGGTGTCCCGCACCGTGAACCGGAGCCAGTCGCCATCCACGTCGACCTCACGGGCGGCACTCAACGTGATGGTTCCGCCCTCGGTGAACTTGGCCGCGTTCGAGAGCAGGTTGAAGACGCACTGGCGCAGCTTGGTCGCGTCCGTGCGCGCCCGTCCCACATCGTCGGCCACGTCCAACGCGAGGACGTTGTCCTTCTTGGCGACCAGCGCCTCCACGGTGCCGGCGGCAGCGGTGACGAAGGCAGCGACGTCGATGTCCTCGGGGTAGAGTTCCATCTTCTCGGCTTCGACCTTCGACAGGTCGAGCACGTCGTTGATCAGCCCGAGCAGGTGCTGGGCGTTCGATTTGATCTTGTCGAGATCCTTGAGGAGGCTGTCATGGCCGAGCTCCTCGGCCTCCTCCTCCAGCATCTCGGAGTAGCCGATCACGGCCGACAGCGGCGTCCGGAGCTCGTGGCTCATGTTTGCCAGGAACCGGCTCTTCGCCCGGCTGTGCTCCTCGGCCGCGTCCCGCGCTTCCTCCAGCGCCGCCTCGTATGCCTCCCGCTCGGTGATGTCGGCGTGTACGCCGACCCACTCGCGGATCGTTCCGTCCGGATTGCGCACCGGCCGTCCCTTGACCGCGAACAGGCGGTACTCGCCATCCCGGTTCCGAACGCGGTGCTTGAGCTCGTAGCCCCTGTTCGCCGCTACGGCCTCGCGCCATGCCGCCTTAGTGGGCTCGACGTCGTCTGGGTGTACGGCCTCCGTCCAGCCCGTCCCCTTGCACCCGGCCTCGGACTGACCGGTGTAGGCCTGCCAGTACGGTTGCGGGCCCACCATCGCGCCCCGCGCGTCGGCGGTCCAAATGATGTCGCCGACCGCCTCGGCGGCGGCCCGGAAGCGGCCCTCGCTGGCATGGAGGTGCCGTTGCACCCGCTGCTGGTCGAAGGAGGCGGCGACAATGGCCGCGAACAGGATCATGAAGGTCGCCCCCGCTACCGAGAGCGCGAGGTGTTGCTGACCGATGCCGGCGCCGACGGCGTGAGCGGCGTGTGCCCCGGCGTCCTCGGCGGTCAAGGTCGCCGCTGCCATGCCAGTGTAGTGCATCCCGGCGACCGCCAGACCCATGACCGCGGCCGCGGCGAGCTTCTGCCAGACGCTGTTTTGCCGGAAGGTCAGCCACAGCGCGGCGGTCGCGGCCGTCACCGCGATGGCGACGGACACCGCGACGATGGGCAGGCTGTAGGCAAGGTTGCCGGGCACCCGCATCGCGGCCATGCCGGTGTAGTGCATCCCGGCCACGCCGAAACCCATCAGGGGGCCGCCGACCAGGACGTCGCGCCGTCCCGCCCCTTCACGGCTGACCCACGCGAACGCGGCGCCGGTGGCGGCTATGGCGAGCAGCAGCGAGGCCACGGTGATCCCGGGGTCGTAGGCGGCGGGCATGCCCATCTCAAAGGCGAGCATGCCGACAAAGTGCATCGCCCAGATGCCGCCGCCCATCGCCAGCGAGGCCGCCGCGACCCATGCCCAGCGCAGGCGGGCCGCGGCCCCGCGGACGCGGCCACCGAGGTCGAGCGCGGTGTAGGACGCGAACACCGCGACGGCGATGGAAAGCGCGACGAGGGCGGGGTCGTAGCCGGTATGGACCATGGGAATTCCAGGTGCGTTCCCACGGAGCCAGGGCACGAAAACACAGCGGTATCGCGGCAATCGCCCATTCGTGAAGAGAACGGTCGATCAACCTCGACGGTGATCGGCACATTCGATGGTCCCGCGGCCGTCCGGACGCAAATCCGCCGGCATCGTATCCCGTATCCCGAGGCGGTCGGGACATACGTCCCGGCATCGAACCAATTGTATGCGCCGGCATCCACCGGCCGCGATTGGCGTCGGGTGGCTTCCATGAACACCAAGTCCATTCTCGCCGCGGCGGCCCTCGCCCTCGCGCTCCCGGCTGTCGCCCGTGCGCAGGGTCTCGTGCGCGGCGCGCAGGAAGGTGCCGACGACGGACGCGCGGCCGGCGGTCCCATCGGGGCCATCGTCGGCGGCGCCATCGGCGCGGCGACCGGCACCGTCAACGGCATTCTCGGCGTCGACGACCGCCCGCGCTTCCGCACCTACGTCCGCGGCGAGCGCCGCGCTTCCTACGCTTACGACGGCGACGTCCGGGTCGGCACGGTGCTGCCGTCGGCGGGCGTGAGCTACTACGACGTCCCGGAGGAGTACGGCGCCCGCGGCAGCCGCTACACGGTCGTCAACGGCCGCACGGTGCTGGTCGAGCGCGGCAGCGGCCGCATCGGCGAGATCATCGACTGAGCCACGCGAGGGGGCGACCCGGGCCGAGGTGCCTGGGTCGCCGCCGATCAACGCCGACGGCGTGACCCGCGCAAACGTCCTAGAGTAGGAACCGAAGGCAGGCTGCGACGGCGGCCGTCGAAGCGAGCGGCAGGCCCAGCATCGTGGCCATGGCCCCGGCCCGCATGCCCCGCGGCTCGTTATCGTTGTCCGCGAGCCTGGCGAGGGTCAGATGCCAGCGAGCGACGGATGCCTCGACGTCGATGGCTCGGGTTGCGTTCGTGTCGGTCATGGATCGCCTTTCCGAACGAACCATCCCATAGCACGGGATGAGGGGCCTGTCCGCCGAGGCTTGCCCACACGCAATGCCTGCCGATCCGCCAGGGGTCTTTCGATCTCACGGCATGCGATCGTCAGCCCCGGGGCTGCAGCACGAAGTCGTCGGCGACCTCCAGGGTGTGGACGTCGAACTGCACGAGCAGCGCCGTGCCGAAGCTCGTCGAGATGGCGACGTCGGTGGCATCACGCCCGCGGGCGATGACGACCCGCCCTATCCTTCTAGCGTCGTGCCGGGCGTCGAACGTGTACCAGCGTGGCCCCTGTGGGCCGTCGAGGTAGACCTCGAA
>NZ_JAKSYF010000163.1:0-274 GCF_022829745.1 Methylobacterium sp. E-016 | reverse complement strand
ACTGCCGGGGGTGCCCAAATGGGTCGTGGGGGACCGCGGCTATACCAGCCACGTCTTTCGCGAACACATCTGGAATATGGGCGCTCGGCCTGCGATCCCGCCTCAGCGCCACGAAGCGCCCGTGGCCTGCCCTGATTGGATCTACAACAACCGTAACCAGGTCGAGCGCCTCTGGGCCAGGCTCAAAGAGTGGCGCGCCATCGCCACCCGCTACGAGAAGACCGCCGTCAGCTTCATGGGCGTCCTCTACCTCGCCGCCGCCCTCGATTGGCTC
>NZ_JAKSYF010000162.1:0-11218 GCF_022829745.1 Methylobacterium sp. E-016 | reverse complement strand
GTCGATCCGGGTCTCGATCCGCAGGTTGCTCTTCAGCGCGCCGCCGCGGACGATCGAGACGGTGTTGTCGATCACCGAGACCAGCGGGAACGAGACCGGGTCGAGGGTCAGCTGCCCGGCCTCGATCTTCGAGAAGTCGAGGATGTCGTTGACGACGGTGAGCAGCGCGGCGCCCGAGCCCTGGATCAGCTCGAGCCGGTGACGGTCCTCCGCCCGCAGGTGGGTCTCGTCGAGCAGCATGTCGGCGTAGCCGAGGATGCCGTTCAGGGGCGTGCGGATCTCGTGGCTCATCGCCGCGAGGAAGTCGCTCTTGGCCTCGCTCGCGCGCTCGGCCTCGGCACGCGCGGCCTGGGCCTCGGCGGTGATCGAGCGCAAGGCCACCTCCGCCGACTTGCGCTCGGTGATGTCGATGTGGAGGCCGACCATCCGGTACGGGCGGTCGTCGGCCCCGAACAGCGGCCGGCCGCGGGCGTAGACCCAGCGCTCGCCGACCCGGAACTCGGCGGCGTAGGTGGTGCGGGTGTCGATCGCGCGCCGGATCGCGTCCCAGACCTCGCCGACCTGCTCGGGATCGACCAGGGCCGTCCACGCGGCGGTGGTGATGCCGCGCGGCTCGCCGTCCTCGGGCAGCCCGTAGATGCGCAGGCTCTCGGGCGAGAGCAGGCTCACCCCGGTCTGCATGTCCCAATCCCAGGTCCCGGCCTCGGCGGCCTCCAGGGCGATCCGCAGCAGGCCGCGGGCATCGTGCTCCGCCATCCGGGCGGTGACGATCTCGTCGATGTCGAGCGCCGTGCCGAGCCACTCGATGACGGTGCCGTCGGCCATCAGGTGGACCGGCGTCATCGTCAGCTTGTGCCAGCGATAGGTGCCGTCGGCGCGGCGCAGGCGCCATTCCCCGGAATAGGCGGTCTCGCCGGCCTGCGCCGCCCGCCACGCCGTCGCCATGGCGGGCGCGTCGTCGGGATGGTTGCAGGCGACCCGCGCGGCGCGGCCGGTGCCGATCGGCCCGTAATACGCGTGGAACTGGGGGTTCGCGTAGGTGATCTCGCCGTCGCCCGGCCGCATCGCCCAGACCAGCAGCGGCAGGGTGTCGGCCAGCCCGCGATAGCGGCTCTCGCTGCGGTGGACGTCGGCCTCGGCCCGCCGGCGCGCGGTGATGTCGATCATCACGCCGAACAGGCCGGTGACCGCGCCCGCGGCGTCGGTCTCGCAGGTGCCGCGCACCACCACGTCGCGCTCGGTGCCGTCCGGCCGCAGGATGCGGGCGTCGAAGGCGAAGTTCTCGGCCCGCGCGATCGCGTCGCCGACGACGGCGATCAGCCGCTCCCGGTCGTCGGCGTGATAGATCTCGGCGAAGGTCGAGAGGTGCGGCGGCGCGGTGGCGGGGTCGAGCCCGGCGATCTCGTAGAGCCCCAACGACCAGATCGGCTGACCCGCCGGCAGCGGGACGCGCCAGTTGCCGATGCTGGCGAGCTGCTCGGCCATGGTCAGCAGGTGGTTGGCGCTGGCCTGCGCCGCGGAGCGCTCCGCGATCTCGGCCGCCTGGCACTCCAGCTGCGCCTCGTGCGCGCTGCGCAGGGCCATCTCGCGCCCGAGCGCCGCGTTCGATTCCGAGAGGCGCAGGTGCGCGACGACGATCTCGGCGAGGTCCTGCAGCGCGACGCCGTCCTCGGGCGAGAAGTCGCGCAGCCGCGAATCGACGAGGCAGAGGGTGCCGACGCGGATCCCGGGGGCGAGGCTCAGGGGCGTGCCGGCATAGAACCGGGTTGCCCCCGCCGTGCCGTCGACGAGCGGGCTGCCGGAGAAGCGCGGGTCGAGCCGCGCGTCCGGGACGACGTGCACCGCGTCCGTCTGGATCGTGTAGGTGCAGAAGCTCTCCTGCCGCGGCAGCTCGCCCGGCACCAGCGCGCACGGCGTCTTCAGCCATTGCCGGTCGGCGTCGATGAACCCGACGAAGGCGGTCTCGACGCCGAACAGGCGGCAGGCCGTGCGGCACACCGCCTCGAAATGATCCTCCGGCGGCGTATCCAGGATCCCGAGCGCCAGCAGCGCCGCGACGCGCTTCGCCTCGCGCGCCGCCTCGTCCGCCGTCGTTTCGTCGTCCCTGGCCTGAAGCGCCTCTGTGCTGCTCACGTTCGCGCGTCCCCCGCCGGCATCTCCCCGAGGCGCCGGCCCATCGCATCATCCCGATTCCGGACCCGACCGGGCCGATCGCCCTCGCGCGGCGCCGAGGCGGGCGCGCGGCGCCCGTCCCGCGCGGCCCAGCGCCGGCGCGCCGCCTCCAGCGCCCATACCATGCCGAGCATCATGTAGACGTGGCGCCACTTCTCGATATCGATCTGCAGCGCCTGAAGGAAGAACATCAGCAGCGCCGGCCAGACGATCTGCGCGTGCGCGCGGAACGGCGAGGGCCGGGCGAGCAGGCGGAAGCCGACGAACCCCGTCGCCGCGACGAGGGCGAGGAAGACCGCGCCGCCGAGCCAGCCGCCGTTGGCGAAGCTGCCGATGTAGGAATTGTGCGGCTCGAGCCCGAAGGTCAGGCGCCAGTGCATAGGCCCGAGGCCGAGCGGGCGCTCGAGCAGCATCTCCATGCCGCGGAGCTGGTTGCCGAAGCGGCCGGTCTCGCCCTCGTCGTAGTCCTGGCTCACCGCGGCGCGGGTGGCGAACATCTTCTGGACGCTGTCGACCGAGAGCAGGGCCGCCATCGCGACGGCACCGAGCGCCAGGGTCGCGAGGCTGAGGAGCACGATGCGCCGCCGCAGCCGCGCCGACCCGCAGGAGGCGTAGACCGAGCCGACCATCAGCAGCGTGGCGACGACGGTGCCGCCCCACGAGCCGCGCGAGAACGACAGGAAGATCCCGACCAGGATGATCAGCAGGCCCGCGAGCGCGAGCACCGGGCGCCGGGCGGTCGCCGTGATCAGGCCGTGCATCAGGTAGAGCGCGCCGAGCGTCAGGAACGAGCCGAACACGTTCGGATCCTGGAAGGTGCCCGAGGCGCGGTCGTACTTGTAGAACAGGTCCTCGATCCCGAGCCATTGCAGGTAGCCGACGATGCCGAGCGTGGCCGAGAACACGCAGCTCGCCGTGTAGGCCTTGAGCGCCAGCTCCATGCGGGCCTGGGTGTCGTCGGAGAAGAACATCACGAAGAAGACGCCCGTCACCGAGAGGTAGATCAGCTGGATCGTCCAGGTGACCGGGAAGTCCTCGTCGAGAAACGGGATCAGGCCGACGACGATCGCACCGAGATAGAGCAGCAGCAGCAGCACCAGCGGCACCGCCCCACGGTGCAGCCGGATGCCGAGGCAGGCCCAGAGCAGGATCGTCGGGATCGCGATCACGTCGTAGGGCGAGGTCTCGGAGAAGGCGAAGCAGGCGAAGAACACGAACGCCGCGAGGAGCGCGCCGGCGAAGCCGTGGACGACCCGGATCAGCGGGACCCGGCCGACCTGCGGCAGGACGAAGCCCGGAACGGCGGTGCTGGCCATGGCTCACGCGGGCTCCGCGAGCCTGGAACGCGGGCCCGCACGACGACGGGTCCTTCATGGGACGGAAAGGTTGATATTCGGCTGACGGCGCCGCTCGACCGGGCCGGGCTCAGCCCTTATCATCGTGCAGGCCATCGCCGTATCGAGGACACGACCCGATGTCGGACACTGCAGTGCCACTGAACTCCGACCTCGAGGAGCAGCTCGGGCGCATCCGCCGACAGCGCGAGGAGAGCGAGAAGTTCGTCGCCGAGCAGAAGAAGCTGATGGCCGAGTCGATGAAGCTCGAGCACGAGGCGCGGAAACTCGAGCGCGACAGGATGCTCGCACCCTGGCAGATTGCGCTCTCCGGCATGGCGGCCGGCGCGGCCTTCTTCGGCGCCGGTGCCGCCTTCGTCAAGCTGATCGGATCATGACGCCCGCGTCGACCATGATCCGCTTCGCGTAAGCCTCAGGCCGCGCAGTCCAGGAACCCGCCCTTGATCGCCTCGGCGTCGAGCTTGCGGCCGATGAACACGACGCGCGACGAGCGGTCCTCACCGGCCTTCCATTCGGCCTGCAGGTCGCCGTCGAGGATCATGTGCACGCCCTGGAAGACGAAGCGGCGCGGCTCGTCGGGGAACGCGACGATGCCCTTGCAGCGCAGGATGTCCGGGCCCTGGATCGTGGTGAGGTTCGAGATCCACGGCATGAACTTCTCCGGGTCGACCGGGCCGTCGATGCGCGCCGAGAACGACTGCATGTCGCCGTCGTGGTGATGGTGGTGCCCCTCCTCGAGGAAGTCGGGCTCGAGATCGAGGATGCGGCCGAGGTCGAAGGCGTTGCGGCCGAGCACCGCGTCGATCGGCACGTCGCAGTTCGTGGTGCGGTGGAGCTTGGCGTAGGGGTTGATCGCGCGGATCTCGCCCTCGACGCGGGCCATGTCCGCGTCCGAGACCAGGTCGGCCTTGTTGAGCAGGATCACGTCGGCGAAGGCGACCTGGTTGCGGGCCTCGGGCGCGTCCTTCAGGCGCTCGGACAGCCACTTGGCGTCGGCGACCGTCACCACGGCGTCGAGGCGGGCGGCGTCGCCGACGTCCTGGTCGACGAAGAAGGTCTGGGCGACGGGGGCCGGGTCGGCGAGCCCGGTTGTCTCGACGATGATCGCGTCGAACTTGCCCCGGCGCTTCACCAGCCCGTCCATGATGCGGATCAGGTCGCCGCGCACGGTGCAGCAGACGCAGCCGTTGTTCATCTCGAACACCTCCTCGTCGGCGCCGACGACGAGGTCGTTGTCGATGCCGATCTCGCCGAACTCGTTGACGATCACGGCGTAGCGCTTGCCGTGGTTCTCGGTGAGGATGCGGTTGAGCAGCGTGGTCTTGCCGGCGCCGAGGTAGCCGGTCAGCACGGTGACCGGGATCTTCTCGGAGGTGACCGACTCGGCGTTGGCGGGGCTCTGCGATCCGGACATGGGCGACTCTTCCGACGGGTGATGCGGTGGGCGCCCGCGCTCGCGCCGGGCCGCCGATGACATGTCATATCGTATCATCGGACCGCGGATGGAAGCACCCGAGCGGACGCCGCCCCGCCTCCCGCGGCCGGCATGCGGCTCCGTCGCGAGACCGTCGTGAAGACCTGCCACGACCCATGCCCATGCCCAGGCGGTGCCGTTTCCGGTCGCGGCCTCGCCGCGGACCGCTTGGGCGACCGCACGCACGAGCCCGATGTCCCGCGAGCCCGATATCCCGAACGTGATCGCCTCGACCCGCCTCGATCGCCTCCCGACCGCGCTTCCGCACAGTCGGGCCATTGTGCCGCCCGGATGCGCGGGATATCGGCGCCTCGGGGAGCCGCCCGTCCCGGGCCTGCCTTAGAAAAGCACCATCGATCGGTTCGATGCATCGGGACGGGTTCCCGCGTTCGACCGCTCCGCACCGGCCCACAGCCATCAAGCACCTCCCTCGACCCGAAGACGACAGCGCGATGGACGCCCGCACGCCACTCGATCCCGACACCGACGCGCCGGCGGCCCGGGCGCACGGCCCGCGCCGCCAGGGGCTGCTGCCGATCGCGGTCGTGCTGTCGCTGGTGGTCGCCGCCGTCGCCGTGGTCGCGGTGTTCCCCCAGCCGGTGCGCGGCTTCCTCGAGACGGTGACGACCTACGCGCGCGGGATGCTCGGCGGCACGAAGGGCGAGGACACCGGCGAGGCCGACGCCCCGCCCTCCTCGGCCGAGCGGATCTTCCGGCCGACGCCGGAGCAGCGCGCCACCTTCGAGATCCACCCGGTGGCGACGATGACCTTCCGTCCGGAAGGCTCGGCCGAAGGGCGGATCGCCTTGAACGACGACGACAACGTGCCGGTGGCCTCGCCCTATTCCGGCCGCGTCACGAAGGTGCTCAAGCGCGCGGGCGACGACGTGAAGGCCGGCGACGTGCTCCTCGTCATCGAGGCCACGGACATGGTCCAGGCCCAGAACGACTACCAGAGCGCGCTCAACACCATCCAGAAGCAGCAGGCGCTGCTCAAGCTCGACCAGACCATCGCCGCCCGCCAGCAGGAGCTGTTCGCGGCCAAGGCGGTGGCGCTCAAGGACTACCAGTCGGCCCAGAACGACGTGATCGCCGCCCAGAGCGACCTGAAGACCGCGCAGGCCTCCCTCGACGCGGTGCGCAACCGCCTCAAGCTCCTCGGCAAGACCGACGCGGAGATCGCCGCCTACGAGAAGAACGGCACGATGAGCGCCGAGACGCAGATCCAGGCGCCCATCGCCGGCACCATCGTGCAGCGCAAGGTCGGCATCGGCCAGTACCTCACCACCTCGAGCGACCCGGCCTTCGTGATCGGCGACCTGTCCACGGTGTGGCTGATCGCCAACGTGCGCGAGAGCGAGATCCCGAAGATCCGCATCGGCCAGGAGGTCGAGGCGCGGGTCGCGGGCTTCGGCACGCGGGTGTTCAAGGCGCGGGTGAACTACATGTCGTCGAGCCTCGATCCGGCGACGCGGCGCCTCGCCGTGCGCAGCGAGGTCGACAACCCGGACCGGTCGCTGCGCCCGGAGATGTTCGCCACCTTCACCATCATCACTGGCAAGCCCCAGCCCTCGCCGGCCGTGCCGCTCGCCGCGGTCGTCTACGAGGGCGCGAGCGCCCACGTCTGGGTCGCCCGGCCCGACGGCGCGATCGCGGCGCGCGGCGTCAGCCTCGGCCTGGTCAACGGCGACAACGTCCAGGTCGTCGAGGGGCTCGCCGCCGGCGAGGAGGTCGTCACCCGCGGCGCGCTGTTCATCGACCGCGCCGCGTCGGGCGACAAGGCGTCCTGACCGGACCGGAACCGCCGGAAGGGCACCCGACGCGATGAACAGCCTGATCGTCTTCTCGCTGCGCCAGCGCGTGCTGGTCTGCCTCGGCTTCCTGGTGATGCTGGCGCTTGGCTACGCCAGCTACACCCAGCTCAACATCGAGGCCTATCCCGACCCGGTCCCGCCGCTCGTCGACGTGATCACCCAGAATCCCGGCCAGTCGGCCGACGAGATCGAGCGCTACATCACCATTCCGCTGGAGGTGGCGCTCGCCGGCATCCCCAACGCGCAGGTGGTGCGCACGATCTCGCTGTTCGGCCTGTCCGACGTGAAGGTGCAGTTCAACTACGAGTTCACCTACGAGGAGGCGCTGCAGCGGGTGCTCAACCGCCTGTCGCAGGCCCCGCCCCTGCCGAACGGCGCCACGCCGCAGATCTCGCCGACGAGCCCGGTGGGCGAGATCATGCGGTATAAGCTCGTCGGGCCGAAGGGCTTCTCCTCCGCGGAGATGAAGACCCTGCAG
This sequence comes from Methylobacterium sp. E-016, assembly GCF_022829745.1. Classification (NCBI taxonomy): domain Bacteria; kingdom Pseudomonadati; phylum Pseudomonadota; class Alphaproteobacteria; order Hyphomicrobiales; family Methylobacteriaceae; genus Methylobacterium; species Methylobacterium sp. E-016. Next base: position 3,925 of record NZ_JAKSYF010000162.1, on the reverse strand, counting down.
GACTGGGTGCTGCAGCGCCGCTTCAAGGCGATCCCCGGCGTCGTCGACGTGACCGCCTTCGGCGGCAAGGCCAAGGAGTACGAGATCGCGGTCGACCTCAACCGCCTCCAGGCCCAGGGCATGACCCTGGTGCAGCTCGTCTCGGCCCTGAACAACTCCTCGATCAACGTCGGCGGCCAGACGCTGAACGTCGGCGAGCAGTCGGCCGTGGTCCGCGGCGTCGGCCTGATCCGCGACATGGACGACATCCGCGACACCATGCTGACCCAGGTCAACGGCACGCCCGTGCTGGTGCGGGACGTCGCCGACGTGCGCGTCTCCAACGCGCCGCGGCTCGGCATCGTCGGGCACGACGGCTCGAGCGACATCGTCGAGGGCATCGTCCTGATGAGCCGCGGCGGCCAGAGCCTGCCGACGCTCCAGCGGGTCGAGGCCGAGATCGAGAAGATCAACGCCTCGACGATCCTGCCGCCGGACGTGAAGATCGAGCGGATCTACGACCGCTCCGGGTTGATCCACACCACCACGCACACGGTGATGCACAACCTCGTCTTCGGCGTGGTGCTCGTCTTCGTGGTGCAGTGGCTCTTTCTCGGGTCGCTGCGCAGCGCGATCATCGTGGCGGCGACGATCCCCTTCGCGCTCGGCTTCGCGATCCTGATCCTGGTGGTGCGCGGCGATTCGGCGAACCTCCTCTCGCTCGGCGCGATCGATTTCGGGCTGATCGTCGACGCCACCGTGATCATGGTCGAGAACGTGTTCCGGCACCTGGCCGAGCCGCACCACACGGAAGGGCAGCCCGCACCGGGGGGCCTCACCGGGCGGCTCGGCACCATCGCCATCGCCGGCTCGGAGGTGAACCGGGCGATCTTCTTCTCGGCGACGATCATCATCGTCGGCTTCCTGCCGCTGTTCACGATGTCGGGCGTCGAGGGCCACATCTTCGGGCCGATGGCCAAGACCTACGCCTACGCGCTGGTCGGCGGCCTGCTGGCGACCTTTACGGTCTCGCCCGCGCTCTCGGCCGTCATCCTGCCGAAGCACGTGGAGGAGCGCGACACCCTGATCGTGAAGGTGCTGCGCTTCGGCCACGAGATCATCCTCGGCTTCGGCCTGCGCAACCGCATCCTGTCGATCGCCGTGACGGTGGCGATCCTGCTGGTCTCGGGGCTGGCCGCGCGGAACCTCGGCCTCGAGTTCCTGCCCAAGCTCGAGGAGGGCAACCTCTACGTGCGCGGCACGATGCCGGCCTCGATCTCGCTGGAGGCCGGCAACGCCTACGTCGAGCGGCTGCGCAAGATCTTCACCGAGGTGCCGGAGGTCGTCACCGTGATCTCGCACCAGGGACGGCCGAGCGACGGCACCGACGCCACCGGCTTCTTCAACGTCGAGATCCTGGCCCCGCTCAAGCCCATCGACGAATGGCGCAAGGGGCTCGACAAGGAGCAGCTCATCGCCGGCCTGTCGAAGCGCCTCGACGCCGAGTTCCCTGGCATCGAGTTCAACTTCTCCCAGTACATCGAGGACAACGTCCAGGAGGCGGCCTCGGGCGTGAAGGGCGAGAACTCGGTCAAGGTCTACGGCACCGACCTCGCCGCGATCACCAAGGCGGCCAACGACATGAAGGCGGTGCTCGCCACCGTGCCCGGCGTCACCGACCTCTCGGTCTTCGCCTCGCTCGGCCAGCCGACGGTGCGCATCGACGTCGACCGCCACAAGGCCGCCCGCTACGGCCTCTCGATCGGTGACGTGAACACCACGATCGCCGCCGCGATCGGCGGCCAGACCGCGGGCGACCTCTACGAGTACGGCTCCGACCGGCATTTTCCGATGCGGGTGCGGCTCGCCCGCGAGTACCGCTCCTCGCTGGCCACCATCCGCAACATCACCATCGGCGCCGCCAACCCGAACGGCGGCGTGGTGCAGGTGCCGCTCTCCGAGATCGCCGACGTCGACCTCGTCTCGGGCGCCTCGTTCATCTACCGCGAGGACCAGGAGCGCTACATCCCGGTCAAGTTCTCGGTGCGCGGGCGCGACCTCGGCGGCACCGTGCTGGAGGCGCAGCGGCGCGTCGCCGACGAGGTGACGCTGCCGGCCGGCTACCACCTCGAATGGGTCGGCCAGTTCACCAACCTGCAGGACGCGGTCACCCGCCTCAGCCTCGTGGTGCCGATCACCCTGGTGCTGATCGCGCTGCTGCTGTTCATCAACTTCAACTCGGTCGCCGACATGCTGCTCGGCCTGTCGGTGATCCCGATGGCGATGATCGGCGGCATCTTCGCGCTAGCGCTCACCGGCACCCCGTTCTCGATCTCGGCGGCGATCGGCTTCATCGCCCTGTTCGGCATCTCGACGATGGAGGGCGTGATCCTGCTCGCCTACTACAACCAGCTGATGGAGGAGGGCTGGCCGCGCAAGGAGGCCGTCTGGCACGCCTCGATCGTGCGGATGCGGCCGGTGATGATGACCTGCGTCGCCGCCTGCGTCGGCCTGCTGCCCGCGGCGGTCTCCACCGGCATCGGCTCGCAGGTGCAGAAGCCCCTGGCGCTCGTCGTCGTCGGCGGCATCCTGCTCGCGCCGAATCTGATCCTGGTGGTGGTGCCGGTGCTGATCTCGCTGTTCTCGCGCCGCCGGCCGAACCCGCTCGCGACGCCCGCTCTCCATCGGGCGGCGGCGTGATGGGTTTGATCAGGACGTTGCCGCGCCCCTTCCCTCCCCCCTCTGCGGGGGCGGGTGGGCCTCGCGTCAGCGAGGGTCGGGAGAGGAGAGCGCCATGTCCGGAGAGGTCGCTCCCCTCTCCCGACCCGCTTCGCGGGCCACCCTCCCCCGCAGAGGGGGGAGGGAAAAGCGCGCTCGTCCTCGCAGCCGTGGCGCCGGCACCACAACGCTCGGCCTCCCCGCCGGCAACGCCGCCCGCCGCATTGACTTGCGCCGTCCCCGCGGCGCTCTACCGGGCGGAGGATGGCGCCGTCGCGCGCGCGTCCCGCGTCGGAAGCGTCATGATCGAGACGGCCCTCAACCGCCGGTCCGCACGGGCCGTGGCCCTCGCCGCGAGCCTGGCCCTGTCGGGCTGCGCGGTCGGCCCGAACTACGTCGCGCCCGAGGACCCGCCGGTCGCGCGCTACACCCGCGAGCCGCTGGCGAACCCGAGCGCGGCCGACAAGGTCGCCACCCGGCAGGGCGGCTCGGCCGACCAGAGCTTCGTCTCCGGCGCCGACATCCCCGGCCAGTGGTGGACGCTGTTCCGCTCGAAGGCGCTGAACCGCCTCGTCGAGGAGGCGCTGGCCAACAACCCGAACCTGGAGGCGGCGCAGGCCTCCCTGCGCATCGCGCAGCAGAACGTGCTGGCCCAGAAGGGCACGCTCTACCCGTCCCTCTCGGCCAACCCGCAGGCGCTCGGCGCCAAGGCGCCGGGGCTCGACCTGCAATCGCCGCTGCAGAATCAGAACAACTACCTCTACAGCCTCTACACCCCGCAGGTGACGGTGGCCTTCAATCCCGACGTGTTCGGGCTCAACCGCCGCACCATCGAGGGCCTGGAAGCCACCGCCGAGAACCAGCGCTTCCAGCTCGAGGCCGCCTATCTCAGCCTCACCGCCAACGTCGTCGCCGCCGCGATCCAAGAGGCGGCACTGCGGGCGCAGATCGACGCGACCAAGCGGGTGATCCAGGCGCAGACCGAGGTGCTGACCCTCTACAACAAGCAGCTCTCGCTGGGGCAGATCGCCGGCGCCGACGTGATCCAGCAGCAGGCGGCCCTGTCGCTGTCGCAGCAGCTGCTGCCGCCGCTGGAGAAGCAGCTGGCGCAGCAGCGCAACCTCCTGACCGCGCTCGCCGGCCGGCTCCCGAGCGAGGAGGTGGCCGAGACCTTCACCCTCGCGGCCCTGCGCCTGCCGACGAAGGTGCCCGTCAGCCTGCCCTCGCG
>NZ_JAKSYF010000158.1:0-4376 GCF_022829745.1 Methylobacterium sp. E-016 | reverse complement strand
TGCCCTGATTGGATCTACAACAACCGTAACCAGGTCGAGCGCCTCTGGGCCAGGCTCAAAGAGTGGCGCGCCATCGCCACCCGCTACGAGAAGACTGCCGTCAGCTTCATGGGCGTCCTCTCCCTCGCAGCCGCCCTCGATTGGCTCAAGCGATGACACGCCCTAGCACTACCTGGGCACTTTGACATCAGAGGGCAGCGTGAAGCGTCTTCGGCAGTGTGGGCACAGGACGGGCGGGACGAGGCTGGCGAACAGCCGTCCGATAATGGCCTGCCGCACGGCGGGCAGGCTGGGTGACGGTGGCGGCCCCGGAAGGCGGGTCTTCATTTTTCCCCCGCCCCGTCCGGTGGTGCTCGGCGAGGCGGAGATGCTGCAGGTAGGTATAGGCGATGCACGTCATCAGCGCGTGTCGATGCACGCCGGTCCAGGACCGTCCCTCGAAGTGATCGAGCCCGAGTTCCTCCTTGAGCTGTTGATGGGCTTGCTCGCAGACCCAGCGCGCCTTGATCGTACCGGTCAGGGCGCGGCGCGACGTGTCGGGCGGGAGGTTGGACAGGTAGTATTTGCGCTCGCCCGACGAGCGCCACTCGCCCACGAGCCAGACCTCCGCGCCCGGCAGGTGCCGGTTGTTGCCCCAGACCGGACCGTCGCCGGCCCGCACCCGGATGGCGGCGAACCGGGCCGAGAGCTTGCCTTTCGTGCCCTGGCGCCACGCGACGCGCCGCCAGGGCAACTCGGCCAGCACCGCCTCGGCGTCCCGCGGCTCCCGGTCCGGCACGAGCTTGCGGGCGCGCCCCGTCGGCGGCATGAGCCGCACGTCGGCTGCGTAGACCTTCTGGTTCCTGACGATCCCCACCGCCCAGCGCAGACCCCGCGCATCCAGGCCATGACGGAAGGCGGCGCTGACGCCGTAGCCCGCATCCGCCAGCACCGTGCCGAAGCGTAGACCGGCGGCCTGCAGGCGATCGAGTTCCGACAGCGCGATCTCACTCTTGCTCCACGGCGCGGTCGTGGCCACGGGCACGCCGGCCTGCACGCATCGTTGCGGATCGCTCGTCCAGGCCTCGGGCAGGAACAGGCGCAAGCCCACCGGCACGGGCACCTCGCCCTGCGCCAGGGTGAGGGAGACCAGAGACTGGCAGTTGGCCTGCTTGCCCAGCGCACCGCAGTACTGGCGTGCCACCCCGACCGAGCGCGTACCCTTCTTCGGCAGGGCGGTGTCGTCGATCACCAGGCAGGCATCGGATCCGCCGACCAGCCGATCCGCCTGACGTGCCAACTCCGTCCAGAGCGGGCGATCGTCCCAGGCTGGGCTGGCGATGAAGTGCTGCAACTGATCGTGGCCCGACAGCCCGAGCCGTGCCGCCATCGGCTGAAGGCTCTTGCGATCCCCCGGGCCGAGCAGGCCCCGGAGATAGAGCAGCGCCCAGGTTCGTCGGGTCTTGCGGCCCATCACCGCCAGAAACGGCGCCAGCCACGTATCGAGCCCGTCCGTCCCATCGCGATCCCGATCCATCGCCGCCCCCGAGCCATCCTCGGGCAGACAACGCAGCACGACCCCGTAAAGTGCCCAGGTAGTGCTAGTTCCTGTTAGACCGGAGTCAGGCCCGATGCCGCGGGTTCCCCTCCTCATCCAAGGCGACATAGGTGAACACCCCTTCAGTGACCTTCTGCGGATCACCTCCGGTCCTATCCCGGATCCAGACCTCGATCCGAACGCCCAACGATGTCTCACCGTCTTCCTGTAGGGTGCAGTAGCAACTCACCTCATCGCCGACCGAGATCGGCCTGAGAAAACGCATTGCGTCGATGCTGACCGTCGCCACGCGGCCCTTAGTTCGCTGGGCAGCAAAGGTTCCGCCGGCCAGATCCATCTGCGAAACCGTCCAGCCTCCGAAGATGGCGCCAGCAGCGTTCGTGTCGCGCGGCATGGCGATGGTGCGCAGGTGTGGACCCTCGGACGGGCTTGAGCTCGTGGCTGCCACGGGAGGTGCTCCGTCCTTGTACGATCGGGCCTGCGACCCGGCGAGTGGCGAGGTCTCGTATCGGGCGAGCAGTTCAGCCGGATCCCGATAGGTGGCGATGCAGCCGGCCTGCATGAGTTCTTCGACCGTCCATCCCCCCGTAAGCAGCCCAATCGTCCGAATGCCGGCCTTGGTAGCAGCTTCGGCATCGTAGGGCGTATCACCGACGACGACGGCATCCTGTGCCGCGACGCCGTTTAGGCGCTCCAGGGCCGCCTGGAAGATGTCCGGGTTCGGCTTGCTCTCCTCCGCGTCATCAGACGACGTCTCGATGCTGATGAGATCGTCGATCTCGGCGATCTTCTTGTAAGTCTTGAGCTCGTCGCCCTTGGCGGAGGAGGCGAGTGCGAGTTGCTTGCCATCGGCCAGCAGGCGCTCGACGAGCGCCCGAACCTGCGGCAAGCCCTTGATGGTCGGGAGGTAGAGCTCCTTCAGGATCCCCGAGCGGTGCTCCTCCAGGGCATCGCCCTTCTCGGCGATCTCCGCCTCCGACAGGAACACCGGCATCAAAAGGTCCCCGCCCTTGCCGATCTGCCTCCTGAGTTCTTCGAAAGGGATGTCGTAACCGAAGTCCCGGAAGGCATCCTGCCAGGCACGGGCGTGCTGGGGGACCGAATCAATGAGGGTACCATCGACGTCGAAAATCACCGCGGTGGGCATGAGACGCTTTCTTGTCTGTTGTTGGCGGCGGCGACCCATCAGGAGCCGGCCGTGCCCCGTCCTTGGAGATGACCGTTCTTCAGCTCCGTGGTCGTCCTTCAGCCGTGAGGCGTGAACACCACCTTGGTGCAGGCATCCTTCTTGTCCCGGAACATGTCGTACAGCGCCGGGCCGTCCTCCAGGTTCGTGGAGCGATGGCTGATGATGAAGGACGGGTCGATGTCGCCGTTTTGGATGCGCTCCATCAGCGGCTTCATGTAGCGGACCATGTGGGTCTGGCCGGTCTTCAGGGTCAGGCCCTTGTTCATCAGGACGCCCAAGGCGACGGGACCGACCGGGCCCGCGAAGACGCCGGGCATCGAGACGTTGCCACCGGGGCGGCAGGCCAGGATCGCCTGGTTGAGCGCGAACGGACGCTCCAGGCTGACGGTGTGCTCCATAATGGCGGACGACACCTTCTGCAGCGTGGTGTCCGCCCCGTGGGACTCCATGCCGACTGCCTCAATGACCGAGTCTGGTCCGAGGCCGTGGGTCATCTCCATGAGCGTGTCCTGGATGTTCTCGGTGGATAGATCGATGGTCTCGGCACCGGCTTCCCGCGCCAGGGCGAGGCGCTCCGGGACGCTGTCGATAGAGATGACGCGCTTGGCACCCAGCATCAGGCAGCACTTCACCGCGAGCACGCCGACTGGGCCGCAGCCCCAGATCGCTACCGTGTCCTCCGGACCGATGTCGCAATGCTCGGCGGCCTGGTAGGCGGTCGGGAAGATGTCGCTGAGGAACAGCACCTGCTCGTCGGTCAGGCCCTCGGGTACGACGATGGGGCCGACGTCGGCGTAGGGCACCCGCAGGTACTCAGCCTGGCCGCCGGGGATGCCACCGGTAAGGTGCGAGAAGCCGAACAGTCCGGCGAGCGGATAGCCAAACACCTTGGCCTGCATCGCTCCATTTGGATTGGTGCGCTCGCAGCAGCTCCAGTTGCCCCACTTGCACTGGCGACACTCGCCGCAGCAGATCGTGAAGGGCACCACGATACGGTCGCCGACCTTCAGCTTGGCGTTGTCCCGACCAACCTCGATGACTTCACCCATGGTCTCGTGCCCGAGGACGTCGCCGCACTCCATTGTGGGCATGAAGCCGCCCATGAGGTGAAGGTCCGAGCCGCAGATCGCGCAGGCGGTCACCTTGATGATGACGTCACGACCATGCTCGATCTTCGGGTCCGGCACAGTCTCGCACGAGATCTTGCCTCGGCCCTGCCAAGTAAGTGCCTTCATTTCGATGATCCTGCTGGAAAATATCACGCGCTAAACCGCGGAAAAAACCGCTCGCCGCCGAGCGCTAAGCATGATGACAACTAATCCCCGACTCTCTTGATCCCACGAGCGACAATAAGAATTTTAGCGAATGGGATCGCCCGACCGCCTTTCGGGACGCTGGCAGCCTTATCACCCCAGGAAACGGTGCCGACCGCGCCCGGCCGGACCATTACCGGGTGACCGGACCGGCAAGTTGCAGCGATGGCGGTCGACACGGGTCTGCCCGGCGTTTTGTGTTGCAGTGCAACATTCGTCGCTGGCTCGTGTTGGATAGATGCTACCCTCGCATCGCCGCGTGAGGGACGGCATCCCGATCGTCCGCTCGTCGTGCGGGTCCGGAGGTGCTGCCATCCTCCGGAGAGACATCATGATG